>NZ_CP108049.1 GCF_041435115.1 Streptomyces sp. NBC_00289
TACCACATCGCTGCGCGATGTGCAAGGGAGGCGGTCGCTGCGCTCCCGCTGCCCACGCGATGCGCGTGGGCGGATCCCTTCGCTGCGCTCCGGGATCCGGTGGGGCCGGCCGCTGCGCGGCGCGGCGCGGCGCGCGGTGCGCGCTCGCCCGTTGAGGGTGTGTCAGGTGCGGCTAGTCGGGTGTGCGGTTGGGGAGTTGGGGAGTCCTGCGGACTCCTGGGCGGGTCCGCTGTGCTCCCCCGCCTGACGGTCCTTCCGGCTGCGCCTCCAGAACCTTGGGGCCCGCTGGCGCGGGCGGGCTGGCTACGAGGGGTGGGGGGTCGCTCGTTCGTGTGGGTTCCAGTGTAGCGCGTGCATCAGGTTGATGCAGCATGTACCGTTGGCGGAAACACGGGACACCCCCCAACCACCCGGGCGGGGCGCACCTTTTGCTGAATGGTCAGCGCCGGAATTCCGTTCACCCACTCACGCGAGGAACAACGAATTGGGGAGCTGCGGACCCGAGCCACAGAACTGGACCTCAGATATCGGAAAGGCCGAATTCCTGGGTGCGGAGGTACCGGAGCCGAACGGCCCCCGGGGCCGGGCGGCGGAACCGCCCACCGGCACCGGCCGCGCTTCCTTGCTTGTGAACGTCACGGTCGGCACCACCCGAGACTCAGAGCCGCTGCTGCTGTCCACTGCCCGCACCGAGCCGCAGAGCCGCACGCGAAGCGAGCTCAGCCACGGAGGCCGGCTCCCCCGATCCCGCTGGTCGGCTGCGGCGTCAGGCCCACCGCTGCCAGCTGCTTGCTTCCTAAGCACCGGCGGCGTGTCGGTGATTGATCAGAGCCGCAAGATCAGGTATCACGCGCGCACACGCTCTAGAGGGGGAGCGAGATTCCGCATCGCCCCAGGTCAGGGCGTTTTGGTGCCGTTCCGGGTATCACCCCGGGGTGATAAATCGAGGGGCCAGTTATCGCCCCGGGGTTATAAAACCACGTCGGTTTGTGCACCAGGGGGACAATCTGCGAACGGGTGGCGCGGTGACGGTCGGGCAGGTTGTGCACTGGGGGGACATTCGAGGTGGGTCGGTCGTCGCGGTCGCCTGCGGGTCGGCAGGGGGGAGAAATCACCCCCGGGTGATAACGACACGCCGAAAGTGCAGCTGGGGGACACGAAAGTGCACCAGGGGGACAATCGCGTATGCTGCCGTTGCCTGGCCCTACCGATCTTGAGGAGCGGACCCCCGCGATGACTGCACAGCCCCAGCAGCAGCCGCGCCGGAGGCCGGCCGCGCCCGGAGCCCCGCCGCCTCCGCCGCCCAGTGCGTTCCGGGCACCTGGGGCGCTTCGGCGCACCAACGTGGTCAACCTGCCGGACGGCTACCGGGCCAGTGTCGAGCCGCCCGTCACCAGCGATGGCTTCCTGGGCGAGGACTTCGTCATGGACAGCCAGGAGTTCCTGTGCTGGCTGTCGGACTACTACCGCGACGACATCGTGACGCTGCGGCTGATCATCCGGATGATGGGGATCCAGAAGCCCGGCGGGACTGTCGAGGCGACCCAGAGCAAGCTGGCCGGGCTGCTGAAGGTCAAGCAGTCGCAGATTTCACGGTCGCTCAAGGACACCGGGAACCTCGGAGTCACCGCCAAGGTCAAGGCCGGGCTCTACCAGTTGCACCCGCGGCTGTCGTTGCGCGGCGGCAAGGTGCCGGTGGAGCCGAAGCCGGGTATGCGGGCGCAGGGGACACTGAAGGTGGACCAGCTGTCGCTGCTGGACGCCATCGAGGACAATCCGGATCTGCCCGAGGTGTTCAGGGAACTGCGGCAGCTCCCGAAGCCGGCGGAGAAGCCGCTCCGGGAAGACAAGGCGCGCGCCCAGGCCCGCGCTGAGGAGGATGGGACGTCATGACGATCGCTGTGGAGCCCGCGGCCCCCGAGTACGTCTGGACGGCCAACAACGCCCTCGTGTTCGCTCCGCGCGGCATGCCGCCGGCCTCCTACCCGGTGCTGCTCCACCTCCTGGGCCGCCAGGAGCCCGGCGGGCGCTGCCTGGTCACCCATGGCACCCTCGCCGCCGAGATCGGCATCACCCGCCCCAAAGTGACCCGCGCGCTCCAGCACCTCGGCTTCGCACGGATGGTCTGGAAGGAAGGCAACGGCGCCTACCGCCTCAGCCCGCTGATCGCCGGATTCCGTACGCCCGCCGAACAGCTCCAGGCCATCGGCGCGATGGACGACGACGACCGCTTCGACCACCCCGACTTCCAAGAGCGCTACGAGCAGCAGATCGAGGCGTACGAGGAAGAGAAGCAAGCGAAGGCAGCCGAGAGGCAAAGGCGGCTGGAGCCTCCGATCGACCTGGCCGCCCGCCGGCGAACCTGACCTTCTGCCTCACTGAAGCGGCGTTGCACCTCACCGGTGCGGCGCCGCTTCTCGCGTGTGGGGCAGGTACGGCCGGAGCGATACATCGTTCCCCTCCAGGGGAAAGCCGCAGGCAGGACGGCCCGTACGAGCGTTCCCGGACGGTGGTGCCGCGCGTCGCCCGCCCGAGCGTCGGCCGACGCGGTACGAGTGGGGCGTGACCCACAACTTCGGCCTCCACTTCACCCAGGAGCTGGGCAACCACTTCGGCTTCCCCACCGACAGCTGGCCCGCGAGCGCGGAGCAGGTGACCCCGTTCTTCGCGATCGTCGTCAACGCACTGGGCATGGACGACGCGGCGCGGTGGTTCGAGGCGGCCCGCAAGGCGCACCAGCGTGTGGAGACCGCGGAGCGGGACCGGGCCCATCATTTCGGCTTCGCTCACCACCTGGACTTCGAGACCGAGGCCCACCGGAAGGTCACCCTCCCCGTCGTGGCGGCCTTCGAGGCGACGAAGGGGCTGTACGAGATCACCCGCCGGGACTCCAGCGTCGACGTCGACGTGTTCTTCGACTGCGCGCTGAGGGCGTGCTCGCGCGGCAGCGGCCGGCCCGACAGCACGCCGGTGGCAGCAGGCGCGAACGTGTAGCTGCCCCGGACGCAGCGGCCGACCGCTGCAGTCGAGCGAGGGTGCAGCCCCGGAGGAAGGGCGCGGTGATGCGGGGACTCCGGGCCGGTGCCGGACGGCGGGCAGCGGGCCGGGTGGTAGCACCAGGTAAACCGGTTTGTTCTGGAGCAGCAGAACAACCGACGGCTGCTCGGGGTGCGCACGCTGCATGCAGCAGCTGTGCATAGATCTCGCCGGAACATCGCAGATCTGCGATCTTATGCAGCCGCCGGGACGGGTCCGCAGCACTGCCGCTGGCCTTGGAGCAGCGGGCGCCGGCTGCATGCAGCGAGGCCGTGCAGCGAGCAGCTGCTACTCGGTTTGGCGGGCCTGCTGCACGTGCAGCACCCGTGTGCCGTCCGGGTCGTGCGAATACTGCGCCACACACCCGAACCCGAGCAGCAACCGGCGTTGCACCCTTCACCACCAGGAGCAGCAGCCGGTTGCGCAACGGGCGCTGCACAGTGCAGGCCGGAAAGGGTGCAACGGACTGCAACGTGCAGTCCGTTGCAGCAACGGCGGACTTCACCGGGAGCGCCGGCGCCCTACGAGGACGGGGCCGATCGACACCGGCGTTGCACCCCAATAGTGGTTAGTACAGATAGCGGTCCGGTGCAGGTAGTAGATCCCTCCCCCCTGAGAGCAGAGCTCGCTCCGGGGCAACCAGGAACCGCAGCGGGACGACGATGGCGGCGAGACGGTCGCGGAGCCATCCCCGAGGGGATCAGCGGCACCTTCGGTCCCTGGAGGCGCTGTACGGCACCGTGAGCGCCTCGGGCGGCCCTGATCGCCGCTCGGGAGCCCCGAGGGCGTCAAAACGCCGCAGGCGGCCGTACCGGGCCGGGAAGGATCATGTGCGCCGAACGCTGGCGGGCCGTCGTCACAGGTGAGGGCAGATGATCGGGTCCCGTTTCTGCGAGCTCTGCTCTCAGGGGGGAAGGATCTACAACCCGCACATAGGTACTACCTGTACTAACCACTATTGGGGTGCAAGACCGCCGTCGTGCCGCAGGCGCATGGCGAGCGTCTCGCAGTACGTGAGTGATGTTGTCGCCACCCCGAGGTCGCCCCGGGCGGCGGCTTTCCGAGCCACGTCCGTCATCACCAGCATGCTCTGGAGCGGGCTCTCCTCGCCGACGGCCGAAGCCTCTTCGACCCGGGCGACCAGCACGCGGTCGGCCTGGTCCAGGACGTCGGACCACACACCGCCGTACGCGGCTGGGTCGACGCCGGTCAGGGGCGTCAGCCACAGGTCGGCGTGCGACTGGAGGAGCTGTTCGCCGGAGCGGTAGTCGAGAACGGTTCCGCACGGCATCGTGCCGTTGTCGGCGTGGTCCGCGGCGCCGGGCCACCCGTCCAGGTCCACGACGTGCACGGGGCAGAGGTACGCGAGCCAGGCCGCGCCCGGACCGGAGTCCTGCGCCGGGCCTTCGCGGAGCACGGTGGCCTTGAAGGGGCACTCCACCACCGTGCGCAGCCCGCCGAGATCGCGGTGGCCGGAGAGCTCCTGGACGATGGACGGCACTGTGGCTCCTTCGCTGGTCAGATTTCGATGTACGCGACGACCACGACGGTTATCTGCGGTCCTGATCTGGCGCTTGTTGTGTGAGGCACATGGGCTCACCGGTTCGTGTGACTGTGGGATATCTGCTGGTTGTGAGGCACGTGCTGACGGTCAGTCATGGGTGTCATGAAGTTCCGTGCTGCATGTGCAGAGTCCCCCGTGGACGGGCGTCTGTTGTGGGTTGTGGTCGATGAGTCGTACGGGCTCCACCACGAGGCATGCCTGTTCGCGGCTTCGTTGCGGGACATGGGCCGGTCGTTCAACACCGAGAAGGCGTACAGCATCCGGGCCGCGCTGCTGTTGACCTGGTGCTCCGCGCGAGGGCTGGACTGGAAGCAGATCACGCTCCTGGACCTGGCCCGGTTCCTGCGGTGGCTGGCGGACGAGCCGCTGCCGCCACGCAGTCCGCGGGTCACGGCCCCGCCGCGGTTCCGGCTGGAGAAGTCGGCGAACCAGGTGATGACCGGCGTCTTCGAGTTCCTGCGGTTCTGCTCGCGCAACGAGTGGGTGGATGCGGAGCTGGTGGCCCGGCTGACGGAGACGAAGTACCTGAACTGGCTGCCGCCGGGCAAAGACGCGGGCGAGGACGGCCAGTTCCGCACCGTGAGAGCAAAGATCCTCAAGCTGCCCGAGCCTGTCGAAGAGGCCGTGGAGTATCTGTCCCCGGAGGAGGCCGACCAGCTGTTCCAGGTCGCCACCCGGGCCCGCGACCGGTTCCTCGTCGCCTTGCTCGGCTGCACGGGAGAGCGGATCAGCGAGGCCTTGGGACTGCGGCGCCAGGACATGCACCTGCTCAGCGACTCGCGGATGCTCGGCTGCCGGGTCGAAGGCCCGCACATCCACGTCCGGCGGCGGGCGAACAACGCCAACGGAGCCCTGGCCAAGTCCCGCATCGCCCGGGTCATCCCGGTCACCGAGGACATCGCCGGACTCTATGCGGACTACCAGCTCGAACGGGACGAGGTTCCTGAGGCGACCGGCTGCGACATGGTCTTCGTGAACCTCTTCCATGCCCCGCTGGGGCGGCCGATGCGCTACGGCACGGCGAAGGAGCTCTTCGACCGGCTGGCAAAGAAGACCCAGCTCACCGCGCGTCCGCACATGCTGCGGCACGGGGCGGCCACGGCCTGGGTCCGCGCCGGCGTCGACGAGGACGTGGTCCAGGACCTGATGGGGCACGTCTCCAGGTCCTCGCTGACGCCCTACCTGCACGCCAGTGAGGCGGACAAGCGGGCGGCGGTCGAGCTGGTGGCGGCAGGGAGGCGGTCGTGACCAGTCCCGCCCCGATCACAGCGGAGCCGCTCTCCGACGTCGTTCCGCTCGACCTGACAGCCTGGACGAACTGGCTGCGAGACCAGGTTGATCCCCTCTGGCGGCCAGGTGAATGGTCCCAGCAGGCTTGGTTCTTCGACGGCGACGTGGACAACCCGCGCACCTCGGCCTCGAAGTGCATCACCGCCTCGTGCTCGACCGTGATGCCCTCGCGGGGGCTGCTCTGCCGGCACTGCCTGGAAGCCCACAAGGCCAGCACACTGAGCCGGGAGGAGTTCGCCGCCACCTACGAACGGCCCCGCCGGATCCGCACCCAATGGGGGTCCGAGCGCGAGCCATGCGTCCTGGAACGTCCCTCCGGCAGATGCGAGCGGCCTGCCTACAGCGGCGGGCTCTGCCGCACCCACTACTCGCGTTGGCGACGACGCCCGGATCAGCAGGCCACGGTCGAGGATTGGCTGGCCACCACCACCGCGGAGCCGCTGGAAGCAAAGCCGACCTGCATCGTCCGGGGCTGCTTCAACCAGCGGGTGATCTCCGGACTCTGCACTCCGCACCTCCAGCAGTGGGACCGCGAGAAGCGGGTGGGCGCTACCCGCGACCCCGAGCGATGGGCCAGCCAGACCGCCAGCCGCCTGCTCACCAACCAGTTCACCCTGCGGGGCCTGGCCGAACCTGTCCGCTGGGAGTTCCTCTACGGCCTGCAGCAACGGGATGCCCGCGGCGGCGTCATCGAGCCGATGGCCACCCGCCAGCTGACCCGCCGGCTCGAGGGGGTCCCGAGCCTGCTGACCGTGGACGTCGAGTCCTTCGTCGAGGGGATCACCAACCACCACAACCTCGTGGCCTTGATCCGGGAGACCGTCCGGGGACTACGACGGGCCTCACTGTCGTTCCGGGGCCTGACGCCTACCGACGCCGACACCTGGGACCTGGGCTGGATGAACCTGCGGTCCACGGCACTGGGCGGGCGCCGCCACCGGCCGGGACAGGTCGACGCCTCTGCCATCCGTCAGCCGTGGCTCCGGGAAGTGATCAAGACATGGGCCACCGCCGTCAGCCTGGAAAGCGGCAGATTCAAGCGGGTGTTCGCCGCTTGCGTCGTCGCCTCCGACGCCTTGCACGCCCGGCCCGGCGGGGGCCAGGACTACACGAACCTGCGGTTCGCCGACATGCAGGCGGTCTTCACCGCGATGAGCCGCATCCGCCGCGCCGCCGATGACGAACTCGCCAGCCGGAGCCATCGCCAGCAGGCGTTCGGCAGCTTCATCGAGATCGTCGACTTCGGCCGCAAGACGGACATGCTGACCGGCATGCCTGGCAGCTTCGACCGGGACAAGACACTGGTCCTGCCGCCCGAGGAGACGAGCGAGGACGCCGCCGGCCGAGCCGTCCCCGAGCCCGTCATCGACCAGCTCGATGCCCACCTTGCCCTGATGGGCGTCGGCTTCTCCTACGGCGAGATGGAGCCGGCGGATATCGAGCTAATGATGCAGACGGCCTACCTGGTCCTGCGCGAGACCGGACGCCGCCCCGTCGAGATCGCCAGCCTGCGGCTGAAGTGCCTGGAGACCCGCAAGGGCGAGAACACCCTCATCTGGGACAACGTCAAGAAGCGCCGCTACGGCCGCAAGCTGCCCATCACCCGCGAGACCGCCGCAGTGATCAGAACCTGGCAGACCCGTCGACGACAGCTGGAGGTTCCCTCCCGCAGCCGGAAGTACCTGTTCCCGTCGATCACCAACCGCAGCGGGATCGCACACATGGGGTCCAGCCTGGCCAACGCGATGCGGGAATGGGTCGCGGCGATCCCGGTGCTGCTGAGCGACGAACTGGACGATCAGGGAAACAGGTTGCCGTTCGACCGCTCGCTGATCTTCCCCTACGCGTTCCGGCACGCCTATGCCCAGCGCCATGCCGACGCCGGCATCCCGGTTGACGTGCTGAAAGAGCTCATGGACCACCGGTCGATCGTCACCACGATGTCGTACTACCAGGTGTCCCTGAAGCGGAAACGCGAAGCCATCACCACCATGCGGAGGCACACCATCGACCGTTCCGGCCGTCCGGCACCGTTCACCAGCACCACCGACTACGAGGCCCAGTCGGTCGCCGTCCCGTTCGGCAACTGCCGCGAGCCCAGCAACGTCAAGGCCGGCGGCAAGGCATGCCCGATCCGCTTCCAGTGCGCCGGCTGCGGCTTCTACCGTCCCGACCCGTCCTACCTGCCCGCCATCGAACAGCATGTCAACGACCTGCGGGCCGACCTCGAGACCGCCAAGGCGATGGACGCCGACGACTTCGTCGTCCGCAACCTCACCGACCAGATCGCCGCGTTCACGAACGTCGGCGACACCATGCGCAACCGGCTCAGCAGCCTCCCCGAGGACGAACGCGAGGATATCGAGGAGGCCAGCGCGGTCCTGCGGAAGGTCCGCGCGAGCCGGGACCACAAGCTGCTGCCGCTGACCGTGATCCGCAAGGAACCCCGGGACGATGTCGGCTGAGACGTCCGAGAAGCCCTCCAGGACGCCCGCAGAGGTCCTGAAAGCCGCACGTCAGCGGGACAGCGCCGATAAACGCGGACGCGTCCTCAAGGCCATCCAGGACATGCTCCGCGACAACCGGCGCATCACCTTCGCCGCGGTCGCCCGCGAAGCGGACGTCTCCAGCTGGCTCGTCTATGCCCCCGGCCTGCGCGAACGCATCGACCAGGCACGAGCACGCCAGGCCGCCCAGGGCCACCAGGACCAGCAGAGCGGGCGGAAGGTCTCTACCGCCAGCGAGCAGACCGACCTGCTTCTCGCCCGCCAGGAGATCAAACGGCTCCGGACCGAGAACGGCCAGCTGCGGCAACAGGCCCGCGTTCACCTCGGGCAACAGGTCGAACAACTCGGCAACCACGACCTGGTTGACCGCATCAACGAGCTCACCGAGGAAAACCTCCGGCTGTCCACCGCGGAACGGCAGGCAACCACCCAGAACGCGGAACTGCAGCAGCGAATCGCCGAGCTTGAGGACGATCTCACAGCAGCCCGCACCAGCCTCCGCCGCATGATCCGCAACGAGAACCGTGCCTAGGGCCCTAGCCAGGGCCGGACGGTCACGCGAGTGACGGCCACCGATCGGTAGCCCACTCCAGCCAGCCTGACCACCCAGGAGGCGGACCTCCAACCCCATGGCCCTCGAGTTCCGCGGCATCGGGCTCCTCGAACAGCGTCCTCCAGTGCACGAGGTCCGTCTCGCTCATCGCGAAGGTCTGATGAGGGGTGGTCGACTGGCGATGGGCGACCCGAGCACGTTGGGTCTCATGGTCCACCGGCACATACACAAGCTGAAAGGACGCGCCCACAGACATCACCAACCAGCGGATCGCGGACCTCTCGTCACGAGACCAGCATCCGAAATCCAGGACCACGTTCGTTCCCAGCTTCAGCGCTTCCAGACCAAGCCAGAGCAGCCGTCCTTCCAGCACATCGCGCTTCCCCTCAGGCTGCGGATCGCCGAACAGCGGGCGCATCCACTCATCCGGCGTCAGCCTCAGAGCGCTGTGCTCCTTGGCCAGCTGCCGAGCTCTCGTGGTCTTTCCGGCCCCGGGCAGGCCGACCGTCAGGAACAACATCGTCACACCCAGATCTTGTCACGAAGGCCAAGAGCCCGTGCCTAACGTCCCTCACGCAGCTACATGGCGTTGACCTGCACTAACACCCTGGGAACCCCAGATAACGCCGGTGCGCAAAGCACTCACCCAGTACAAGAGGCGTACGCGCTCGACTTCGTCGGCGTACTGGCGCAGTTGGGGGCCGGCGGTGTCGCCGGGCAGAGGTTCGCCTATGTCCGGGTCCACGGAGATGACGACCAGGGCGCGGTCCAGGGCATGGATGTCCGCCTCGCTGGTGATGTTCTCCAGCTGCTTCGCGGCGGAGTCGGAGAAGGCGATACGGGCGCGGCGCGGGCCCTGCTGCGAGGGCATCAGGCGACGGCCGGGCGCTGGGCGGCGAGCCGGGCGAGGTGGGCCTCGCGCAGTTCCTCCCACGGCGTGCAGTCCTCCACCGAGGGCAGCCCGTTGGTGGCGATGTCCTCCAGGACGGCGGCGAACTGGTCGGCGTTGGCGCGGGTCTTGGCCGCGTACGCGCGCAACCCGTCGGCGGCCGCGGGCTCCAGCTGCTGACGGGCGTGGTCGGCGGGGGCCGGCTGTTCGCTCATCGAGGGCTCCAGGGGCAGAACTGTCGTCTGCTTCAACGGTATCGGCCGCCCCCGGCCCTGGGGACCACTCCGGACGAACCCGGCCGCATGAGGGTGCAGGATCCAGGGACCCAGGTGGACCCAGCAGCCGTTGCGGATCGTGTCCGCCAGCGAAAACACCGGTCCGAGGACCCAGGGACCCAGGTTCTGGGGCGGTTGCTGGGTCCAGCTGGGTCCGCCCGCGCGATGACACAGATCAGCTGATCAGTGACACAGATGAGCGTGCCCACCTGGGGAAACAGGGGGTTGATGACACAGATGACACAGGTCTGCCGGACTGTTCAGGCAGGGATGCCGGGCACGACCTGCCTGACTACGGTCCGTACTGCTCAGGAGTGCGCGCGCGAGGCATGATCAAAAGTGTCACGCTCCACCCCCGAATCCGCCCGGGAGAGGCCTCCAGGCCCCGGGAATAGGACATAAGGGAACATATTCGAGGTGGCGTGACACTTTTCCAGAGGGGCGTGACAGGTGGTGTCACGCTCACGCTCTGTCAGCGTGACATCTTTCGGAAGCGCGCGGCGCCCTGCGACCTCACAGGGTTACAGGTCGCCTCCCGGAAGCGCGTCTGCCTGAGGAAACGGCCTCACAGGCTCGCAGGCGAACAGGGTGAACAGGGCATTTCCGGCCCCGGACCTCGCAGGTCGGCCCGATGGGATCGGGGAGGCCTGTGACCTTGCGGAGAGTGAGATCAGCTCTGCCCGGGCCGGGCGCGGGCGAGGAACGCGGCGAGGTCGCCGGTGGCCTCGGGGTCGGCGGCGGCGAGCCGGGCCGCGAACGCCAGCTGGTCGACGTCGGCGCCCGGCGCGAGGTGCGCGAGTTCGGTGAGCAGCGCGGCGTGGGCGAGCAGCTGCGTCGGCAGCAGATCGGCTGCGGCCTGGCGGGCGGCCGGGTCCCGGTAGTGCCCGAGGTGCGCGGCCAGGGCGTGGGCGAGCCAGGCGTCGACGTCCTTCTGCATGTACGAGCCGGCCCGCCGGGTGAGTTCGTCCCGGGCGGCTTCGTCGCCCTCGCGGGGCTCGGTCTGCTCCAGCGTGCCGAGCTCGCGCAGCGCCTGGAGCTCATCGGCGCGGGCCGCGACCCGGGCGGCTTCGCGCAGCTCGGCTTCCCGGGCGGCGGCGGCCGCGGCGTCGGCGGCGAGCTCCGCCTGGACGACGTCGTCGGCGTCCGGGTCGTAGACGGTGTCCGGGGCCGCGTCGGCGAGCAGCTGCTCGATGCGTTCCCACTCCGCGAGCTCCGCCGGGCCGCGGACGTCGTCGGCCAGGTCCTCGTGCCGGGAGGCCTGCCGGGCGTCGAACCGCGCTTCCTCGAGGGCCGCCGCGACGGCGCCGGCGTCCATCCCCTTCGCCCGGCGCCGGACGACGCGGCGACCGATGCGGGCGGGGTCGACCGGCTCGCGGGACGCAGCGACGCGCGGGGCGAGCGGACGGCGGGCGGTGCGCCAGGGCGTGGTCATCGTCGGCCTCGTATTCGTGGTGCGGATTCGGAGCGGGCCGCCGCCAGAGCGTTGTCGGCGGCCCGCCGATACGTTTTATAGCAGGCTCTGAATTCCGCGTGTTCAGAACTGGAAATCTATCGACTGTACGTCCGTGAAATCTGCTCGGAGCCCGTCGGCGCGGCTGCCCCACTCCGTGAAATACGACTCGGTTATGGCCTCGGCGACGACCGGATGCAGGTCTTCCTCTGTCGCACCGGCCTCCTGTAGGCGGAGGATCTCCTTGACGTAGGTGGGCGAGATCGGCGTGGTGATGGTGCGCTCGCGGCCGTCGTCCGAGCTGCCTGTGCAGGTGAATCCGAAGTAGGCCGTCACCTCCACCATCATGCCGCCGGAGGTCGCCGCGCGCTCCCGCGCCTGTGCCCTGACCTGCGGTTGCCACTGAGATTCCGTCGCCTCCACCAGCGTGGCCTGCAGGCGCTTCTGAGGCTTCGTCTGCTGTCCGGCGCGGTAGCGCTGCACGGTGCGGGTCGAGACGCCCAGCTGTTGGGCCAGGGCCTTCGTGGACTGCTTCGTGCGCGTGTAGAGGAATTCCATCTGGGCCTTCGCGGATTTCGGCGCGGGCCGGGTGAACACCTTGCGCTCCGCCCGCTTGAGGGCGTCCAGGACCCTGTTGCGGCGCGGGGCCGGCGGCTGCGTGTCGTCGCTGTCGATCATTCCTCCAGCACACACCCGTTCCCCTGTGGACAGATTTCCGTGCCCGGGCGTCCCCCGTCGCAGGCGGGGTTGACGGAGTGGATCAGCGGGTCTTGGGTGGAGGGCCACGTCCAGAGCAAGGGGACTGGCCATGGATCTGCTCAGGCTTTCCGACCGGCTGCCGCAGTGTTCACGCTGCCGGGGCGACCTCATCATGAGCGGGGTGGCGCCACAGAACGACAAACACGGGCGGCCGATCCACCTGGAGCTGTGCCCGGTGTGCGACACCGGAGACGTGGACCGCCCGGCGGCCGGCCTTCTCGTGCAGTGGTTCGCCGACCGTGGCGGTCATGACGAGAGCCGCATCCAGGAGGGCTCACACCTGCTGATGGAGTGGACGAAGGAGTGCATGGCCACCCACGGCTGGTACTTGCACGACACCCCGCCCGACCAGCCCTGAGCCGTCATCAGCAGAAGCCGCCCGGGCGCACAGCGCCGCCGCGTCGTACGGGCAGTACGGCCGCCGGGTCGAACTACTGTTGGGGCCGTGGCGACAACGTACGACTACCCCGGCGACCTCATCGCAGCGCAGCAGGCACTCACCCAGGTGCGGGCCGACCTCACCGCCCTGTACAAGCGGCTGCCCTACTCCGTCGAACCGATGGAAGGCTGGCAGCGCCCCGAGGGCTACTGGCGCACCCCTCGCGCTTACCCGGACTCGCCCGGCTGGTCGGAGCAGGAGCAGCAGGACGTCGCCGCGCTGCGCAAGCGGGAACGCGACCTCACCGCCGCGATCGTCACGCACGCCTTCTGGAACGAGGTCCCCGGGCCTGAACGGCTCGATGCCCGCTCCCAACTCAAGCACGCTCTCGCACGCGAGGACCGCGAGGGCCAGGAGGCGGCGTAGCCGTGGCGGACACGCCACCCGAGCCGGAGCCGCCGCCCATCATCGTGGTTCTGCCCGACGGCCAGGAGGTCACCGGCCGCCTCCAGGAGCGACAGCAGGTCCCGGACGCCTGGCTGTACAAGGTGGCCGTCCCGGCCTGGCAGAACACGCCTTCCGGGCAGGTGGAGCCCGCCTGGTACGTGGTGTGGGTGCAGGCCCCCGACCACGTGAAGCCCGTGCCCGGCGTCTCGTACGACGACGTCCCCACGACCCGGCTGCCACCGCCGACAACAGAGCAGCAGATTCTCGGGGAGCGCCGGCCTTCGGGCTGGGTCCTGCAGAAGCTGGACGGCGGCCGCGGTCCCGGCCGGGGCGTCATCCACGCAGTCGACTGCGAGGAAGCACCCGCCGGAGCACCGGTGCTCAGCTTGGACAGGGCGCTGGACGCTGCGGAGCATCCCGGTACTCGGCTGTGTTCTTTGTGCGGCGCGGCGCAGGAGCTGGATCCCGTGCTCAAAGGGTTCGACCACAGCGACGGCGAATAGGCCCGCTCCTCTGGCAAGGGCCGAAGGCGACATGCGCCAGGGCCTCTTGCGCAACGCGGTTCGCTTCGGAGAGGTAAAAGGAGAGAGCTCCGTAGCGAAGACGAACCGTTTCGCAGTGCGCGGAGAAGCCGGAGACACGTCCTGCACGAAGTCGGATGCGCTGCTTGCGTTGAAACCGCCGACTCCGGCGAAGAGTTCTACCGACTCCGCAAAGAGAGCGACGATGTTTCGCTTCCCAACCTTGCCACGGACGGGTGTTTCAGTGGTTCAAGGCCTCAGTTTTCGCGCCTCAGAGAGGGCTCTGCAACGTGTTCCTGAGCGTTCTCAAGGCTTGTCGGCTCCGCTTCGGTATTAGCGGGCATCAGCTTTCACATTCGGCGACCTCACATCTCGGACGGCATCGCCGCAGGTGGGAGGCTTGCAATCTTCGGTGACTTGACAAGCGGCAGCGCCTAGCACATGTGCGGTGACTCCGCTGAGGTGCCTTCCCCGGGCTGAGTTGTCCTTCGATGCCGTACAGAGGCAGAGGGAAGGTCGGGCCGTGATGTGCGTAGGCTTCTGAGTCGACGGCAGCGGCAGTGCTTCCTGGGTTCTGCAGCCGCTCCAACGGTGCAGTCGTCAATGCGTAGTTCGACCGCTTCAACCGGAAGGAGACAAAGCAGTGGCCCCCTGCTCCAACAAGGGGCCACTCGCGTAGTCCGACAGCTCCACCCCGTACCAGAACGCATTCCAAGATGGGAGAAGAACCATCAGGTTCGAGCCCGAGCCTACGGGGCGCCGTGTGCTGCCGTCGAGTCAAGGCAGTCCCGGCACGCCCGCAGGCATAGCCGCACAAGCCCGTCACCACACCTCCTGTATGAACAGGGAGAGGCGGGCTTCGTGAACAACGACCAGATCAGCGTGCGCACGGTGGTGCTGTTGCTGGTGGGCGCGTTAACCGTCGTCGTCGCTCTCCAAAAGCCGGCGCTCGGAGCGGCGATCGGCGTCGGCGTCGTTGTTGTCGCCCTGCTCAACGAGCTGATGGGCAGATAGCCGGCGACCATCCCACCCTCGCGGATACGCGAGCGAGCCCCGGACCACATCGGTCCGGGGCTCGCGGGCTGTTCGGGGCACGTTGCTACAGGTCGAACTCGAGGTGCTCGATGTCCGTGAACCGGACCTCTTCCAGGCTTCCGGCGCGGCGGCCGCCGTCCTGGAAGTAGACCTCCTTGAGCGCTTCGGCGGCGATCTCCTTCAGCTGCTGGTCGGTGGCGCCGGCTTCCTGGGCGTCGAAGAGTCGGGCGGCGTAGCGCGGCGGCAGGGCGACGGTGAGGTGGCGGATGCGGTCCTGGTCCGTCGATCCGATGGGTGCGGTGTAGCCGAGCCTGGCGCGGGTGTCGACGACGATGCCGCCGGTGGTCGCCGCCTTCGCGCGGGCCTTCGCCCGGATCTGCGGCTGCCACCGCTTCTTCACCTCGCGCTCCAGGCGCACGGCAAGGTCGGCGCGCGGCTTCTTGATCTGGTCCTTCACGTACCGCTCCACGGTGCGCTGCGAGATGCGCAGCATCTGGGCGACCGCCTTGGTGCCGCCCAACTGCTTGACCAGGTAGCGCATCTGCGGGCCCGCGTTCTTGGGTGCCGGGCGGGTGAATGCCTTCTGCACCGCGGCGTCCAGGCCGTCCCCGAACAGGCTCATCGTCGCCTTCTCCTACTCTCCGTTGTCGACGTCGGTGACGGTGCCGTCCTTGATGTACCGCGCGAGGTTGAGCTGCGGTGCGTTGAACCGCTCGCGGACCTCTTCGCCCCACAGGACTTCCTGGGTGCCCTCGTGCTTGACCAGGCCCGGGTTGATGCCGAGCTTGAAGCCGCCGGGCAGCGGCTTGCCCTCCTTGTAGGGCAGGAAGTCCAGCGGGCTCTCGCCGTTGGCGGCGTAGACGACGCAGTCGGACAGGACCGCGATCGGGTACTGCCCGGTGAAACTGGCGTGCTTGACGATCTTGCGGTGCAGGTTGATCCGGGTGCGGGAGATGACAGCCGCGCGGATGTCCGGACGCCAGGTCGGGCGGGACAGCGCGCGCCACGGCTCGCCCGGACGCCAGCCCTCACCCCGGGGCCGCTCGCGCAGCTTGCCCAGGCCGCCCTTCACCGTCGCCTTGACCGCGGAGACGACGATCGCCAGCTCCGGGTCACGGCCGCGGTATCCGTCCATCGCCGCCAGGAAGTCGGCCGGCTCCAGGTCGGCATCGACACCCAGGTCGGCCATCGTGGCGAGGAAGGCGTCGCGCAGCCGGTTGTACCAGCCGTCCAGGTAGCGGCCGTTCTCGTAGCGGACGTACGCCTCGATCGGCGTGACCTCGTAGCCGAGCTCCACCGCGTACGCCACGGTCGGCGTCGCGTACCAGGCCGGGCCTTCGGGGCGCTCGCCCTTGGGCGTGAACGGGCTGGGCAGCAGACTCGCGTCCAGGTCCGCCCACTTGTCCTTGCCGACCTTCACCCGCGACAGGTCCACATGGGAGAGGTCGACCAGCCAGGAGCCGGGCAGCTTTGGGTCGAACACCGGTGCCTTGACGTGGGTGGGCGCACCGATGCCGACGGTCAGGCCGTTGGCACCGGCGGCAAAGGCCATGTTCACGTCGATGCCGACCAGGTGGCGCAGGGTGCACTCGGCATCGGTCATCGGCCGCGCCCAGTCGTACGCCTCCTCGAACAACTTCTCCGCAGGGCCGCGGACGTGGAAACGCGGCAGGTCCTTGAGGAGCGGGTGCCCGTCGGGGGCCTCGCACGGCGCGCAGTCCACCGGCTCCTTGCCCAGCGAGCCGGGGTTGTGCTCGGAGTGCCGCTTACCGTCGGCGTCCGGCTCGGAGGCCCGGGTCGGCGGGTGTAGCGCGGTCATCAGCTCCAGGCCCGTCACGGCGGTCGATCCGCGCGGCGTCATCACCCGCGACGCGTACACGCCCAGCACGCGCGCGAGTTCCGCCGGCGGAAGCTGCCCGGCCTCGCCCCAGTGCCGGGTGTCCAGCGCGTTCCACGACGGGATGCACAGCTGCACGCAGGCCCGCTCCGAACCCTGCGCGGGACGGTAGATCCGCGCCCACGGCCCGAACCCGCGCTTGGTCAGCTTCCACTCCGCGCGGACCAGCTGCTTGATGACCTTGTGGCCCTCCGGGATCCGCCCGGCGAGGCGCTCCTCATCCGTGAGGGCGACCGGCAGGCCGTAGCGCTCCAGCACGGACGGGGTGAGGACGATCAGCGGGTCGGCGTCCTTGCCCGGGCCGGACAGCTTCGGCTGCCCGAGTTTCGCCTCGCGCAGCGTCCAGTCGACCAGGGACGGGATCGACTTGGCGGGCACGTCCAGGACCAGGCCGCCGGTGCAGTACGCGAGGACCTGGCCGTCGGCGTCGACGTCGATGACCGCGAGCGGTCCGTTCTCGAACCGTGGGTCGGTGCCGCCTGCCGGGGTTCCGGCCGGGGCCGCCTTCTTCGCGCCCGGTCGGCGCGACGTCGACGACGGCCTGGTGGTGCGCGCCGGACTCGTCGCGGCGCCCGGAGCAGCGGCGGCAGGCGCTTCCGCCGGGTCGGCGGAGCCCGCCGGGGCCGCCTCCTGCGCCCCAGGACGGCGCGACGTCGGCGTGACCCTGGTGGTGCGGCGGGTCGGGTAAAGGGCTTCGACCATGTCGTCGATCGCAGCGTCCGGAACCTCTGGCATTTCGCCTGTCGGGTCGGGCGCGCCGGTGAACGTGGCCGACACCGCGGCGTCCTTGACGGGTGCGGCCACGTCGGCCGGAGTGGCGGGGTAGAGCTCCGCGAGTTTGTCCAGCAGCCGGGCGTAGGCGTCGCGCTCCGGCGGGCGGGGCTCGGTCTTGCCGGACTCCCAGCCGGACACCGTGGCCCGGCGCACCTTCAGCGCGGTGGCCACCTCATCGATCGTCAGGCCGTGTGCGGCACGCAGCCGCTTGCGCTCTGCCGGTGGGGGGAGTGTGGCGCGGGACGCGAGCAGGGCATCGACCGCGTCGAACAACTCGGACATGGGTTACCTCCTGACCAACATCCTACCCCATGAAACGTACGAAACGCGTACGTTTCCCGTACGAAGTGCGTACGAAGGTCTGTTCGGGGGGTGAGGTGCCGTTTCGCGCTCGGCAGCCGGGCGTGCTCGGTACGGTGGCGACCGTGGCGGAACACGGCGAGACGCAGGGCGGAGCGGAGCGGGCACGGCTGGGTGGCGCTGTCGAGCCGCTGCCGGGTGCGCCTCCCGGCACGGTGCGAGTCGTCACCGGCACGGCAGCCCGGCAGGTGAACGACCAGGAGGCGCACGACTTCGGCATCTCCACCGAACGGATCTGCCTGGAGATCGAGCACGTCTTCTACGACGCCGACGACGACGTCCTGCGGCACACGGTCACCGTCGACTACAGCGGCCACCCGTACGTGACCCGCTACCAGCCCACCCCCGAGGACCTGGCGCGCCGCGAATAGCCGGCCATCTGCCCTTGCTCTTCCTGCTGAATCAGTCAGTGACGTGCACGGTGACGTACAGGTCTCCGGGCGCTCCGCCGTGCTTACCCGGCGCGCCGAATTCCTTGAGCCGGATCTTCTGCCCGTTCCGGACACCGGCGGGAATGCGGATCTTGAAGGTGCGCCGCTTGCTGGCGACCCTGCCCTCGCCTCTGCAGACGGTGCAGTCCAACACCCTCGTCTCGTCTCCTGTGGTGGCGCAGGCAGGGCAGTTCTCGCTGGCGGTCATGCGTATGGGGATGACCGCACCACCGGCGGCTTCGTCCGGGCGGAGGTGGACCTCGGACGTGACGTCGGCCCCGCGGCTGGGGATGGGCGAAGTGTCGCCGAAGTAGCGGTCGTTGATCTTTTCCAGGAGGTCGTAGACCTCTTCGGCGTTGTCCGGGCGCTGGGCCGGGTTCTTGGCCAGGAGTTGGCTGACCAGTTGTTCCAGTTCCACGGGAGCGTCCGGACGCAGGGTGCGCAGCAGGGCGGGAGGCTCTTTGAGGTGCTGGTTGATCAGCTGCCAGGACGTGCCGGTGAAGGGCCGGCGGCCGGTGACCGCCTCGAAGAGCACGCATCCGAGCGAGTACAGGTCGGAGCGGTGGTCGAAGGAGCCGGACAGCGCTTCGGGCGCCATGTAGGCCGGGGTGCCGATCAGGACGCCGGTGGTGGTGATGTCGTGCCGTGCGTCGTTCCCCTTGGTGATGCCGAAGTCCACGACCGTCGCCTGGCCGTCATTCCGGACCATGATGTTGGACGGCTTGATGTCCCGGTGGGTGAGGCCCGCCTCGTGCGCGGCGTCCAGGGCGTCGGCGACACAGGATGCCGCGTACAGGGCCATCGGCAGGGGCAGCGGGCCGGCCTCGAGGACGGAGCTGAGGGATTTGCCGGGGAGCAGCTGCATCACCAGGTAGGCGTACGGCCGCCCGCTGTGCATCGCGGAGCCGAAGTCGTGCACGGTGACGATGCGCGGATGAGCGAGGCCGCCGGCGACCGCGGCCTCACGGGCGAACCGGGCCACCTGCCGGTCGTGGTCCGCGTCGCCGTCCCCGGTGAGGACCTTGACCGCCACCAGCCGGTCGACCTTCGGATCGTGGGCCTTCCAGACCTGCCCGAACCCGCCCGCCCCGACTGGCTCGATCAGCCGATAGCGGCCGTCCAGCACAGTCCCTGCCCGCACGACTCCCCCTTCTGGGTGCGCAACGCGACGCACGATCTACCAGACGTGTACTCGTCACGCTACGCCGGGACAACCACCAGTAACAGGGGGTGCTGATCTATGAGTTGGCTCAGGCTGTGGTCCGCAGGGCAGCCGGCTCGGGGTCTGCGGCCGCCGTACCGGACGTCCGGGCGGCGCGCTCTTGTCGGGCCCGGCGTAGCGCGGCGGCCTCGGTCGCCGCGGCCTGGCGGCGGCGCTGCGCGCGGGCCTGCTCGATCGGGGCGGGCGTATCGTCCGGCATCGTCTCGGGGTCGGGGAACGCGCGGCGGCTGAGCTCGCGCATCGCACGGGTCTGCCGCTCCACCGCCTCCGCGATTCCGGGATCCACCCGGGACGGCGGCGCGGACTCACGGTGCGCGGCGAGGGCGCGGTGGTAGCCGTCGCACGCGGCCTCGCTGGTCTTCGCCGGGCCTGTCGGCGCGTCCGAGCTGGTCGGTGCGGTGTCGTCCGGCTCGGGCGCGGGGACGGAGCCGGGCGCCAGGATTCGCAAGGCGCGCACGACCGTCCGGCCTGCTGCCTTGTTGGCGGCGTCGACGATGCGGGTCTGCTCCAGGCGTGTCTTCGTCGCCCAGGCCGCCGACTCGGGGCACACGGTGAGCTGGCCGGAGTCGGCGTTGTACCCCACGGCCGCGACGTGCCCCGCGAGTTCGGGGGCGATGGCCGCCCACCGCTGGCGCAGCGTGGCGCCGGCGGCCGGGAGCTCCCAGGCCCGCTCGGTGACCAGCGCGCCGATCGCCGCTCCAAGGCCCATCGGCTCGCGACCGTCCCGGCGCCCCGTACGGACCACGCGCGGCGGCTTCTGCTTCGTCCTCTGGCCGCCGCCGTTCTTCCGGGCCTGCTCCATCGCGGCCCGCAGCGCGACCCGGGCCAGGTCGACGCCGGACACCTCGCCGCCGCTCATGCCTGCCCCCAGGTGGTGTGCCCGAGGACCAGGTGGCGGATGCCGGACAGGCGCTGTGTCTGGTCGACCAGCTGGTTGCTGAACAGGCGCCTCGCGGACGTCTCGCCGTACTGGTCGATGTGGTCGAAGACGACCTGGTGGTCCTTCATCGCCTTCACCCGCCAGTCGCGGACCTGCTCGCGGGTCAGGTCCTCGAGGACCAGCTCCTGGTCGCCGTCGACGTCAGCGGTCTCCGGCTCCGGGGCGGGGACGACGGTGGCCGGACGCGGTGCGGGCAGCACGACCGGGGCCACCGGAGCGGCCGGGACGCCGGGGGCCGGCCGCGAGGCCGCTGCTTCGGCGCGGGCCTGAGCTGCGGCGGCCTTCCGGGCGCGGTACTGCTCCCACTCGCGGGCCTTCGCCCACGCCCTGGCCGTCACGGTCTCGTGCAGCTGCTGTTCGGCGGCCGTACGGCGCTCAGCCTCGGAGGCTCCGGGCATCGCGGCGTCGACGGCGGCCGCCACCGCCTGACGCTGGGCATGGCTGCTGGCCTGCCGGTCCTCGCAGCGCGGGCAGTCCCGGCCGGAGTCGAGCAGCATGCGGTCGTCGCACAACTTGTCGCCGCACTCCTGCCGCTGGGGCAGGCCCTTCCCGATCAGCCAGCCCACCGGGTTCTTGATCGGCCCGCCCAGCCGCAGCTGGTCGTCCAGGCGCCGGGCGAGCCGGTCGGCGAGGACCTGCGGGCCGTCCATGGGGCCGACGAACCCGTTCACCGTGGCCAGCTCGGCACGCGCGGCGGACTCCACCAGGCGGCGGGTGGCCGGACGCTCCAGACGCGCCCACAGCAGCCGGACCGGCTCGAAGATCACCCGCAGGTTCTCCGGCGGCAGGACCCCCCTCCCCTGCTGCTGCCTGCCCTGACCCGTACCGTCCACGACCCGCACCGGGGCGCCGGCCACCGGCCCGCAGTTGCCGTTCTCGCTGATCGACGACGGGGACTTCTTCGGCTGTTCCCCGCGGAGCGGGCCGTCCTCGCCGTCGACCAGGCGCAGCCCGGCGACAGCGTCAGCGTCCATGGCCTGGTCCTCGCGCTCGCACGCGCGGTCCGGCAGATCACCGCACCCACCACGGCCTTCGCCGGAAAAGCCACCGGAGAGCGAGAGAGAACCACCAGCAGTAACCACAGGAGCGTGAGAGGCGTGAAGGTGTGCAGCAACGGCGAGGTCTGCGGAACCGGCCTCCCCGCCCTCCTTGGCGCCCTTCACCCCAGTAACCACACGGGTCCCAGGACCCCCGGCCGTCTCATGATCTCCGGATGCACTACCGGCGAGGTCTGAAAACACGGAGGCAGCGGCCTCGCGGGCCTCCCGGACGAGCACACCGTGGGCCCGGGCAACCGGGAGCAGCCGCACCCGGCTGCGCGCGTTCAGTCCGGACGCCGTCTCGCGGCGGTCCACCGTCAGCACGTCCTGCTTCTGGAGCCGCGACAGGACCTTTGCTCCAGCGGCCGGCGAGCAGCCCAGCAGCCGCCCGGCCGTCGCTGCCGGGCGGCCCCGCTCGGTGTCCACGCTGCCGGAGCACAGCTGCAGCCAGCCCTTGGCGTTCGAGGACAGCACCATCAGCAGCAGCCCGAGCCGGTCCGTCGCCGCCCCGCGCCCCGTACGGTCCGCGAGCATCCCGTCCCGGGTGATGCGCCCGTCCTTGCCCGTCCAGCCCGGCGCGAACAGCGCCTCGATCAGCTTCAGCAGGACGGCCAGCTCCACCCGCTCCAGCGCCAGGACGTGCCGCCGGTCCCCGCCGTGCTGCGCCCGGTACATCGGGATCACCCAGCACTCCAGGCCCGTCATCCGCCCGGCCGCACTGGTCTTCTCGATCGACCCGACCACGCCGCGCCCACGCAGTTCCGGCAGCACCTTGTGCGCGATCCGGGACGTCTTCAGCCCCACCCACCGACCCAGCTCCTTGGCGGTGATCCGGGTGCTGTAGTCGGCCGCGACCTTCGCCTTCGCCATCAGCACCACCGCCGCGAGCCGCGCGGGGTCACCAGCACCCTTCAGCGCCGGGTCCGACACCAGCGCGCGCACCGCAGCGAGCAACCGGGCCCGCATCGTCTTGGTCAGCTGGAGCGGGTTGCCCAGCTCCAGCGGGACGGCCGGACCGGCCTGCGCCGGCACCGACCGCAGCCAACGCGGCGAGCGCCCGGCCGGAGCCCAGCCGACAGAGTCGTCGATGGGTGCCCACAGGGGGTGGTCGAGCGTGGCGGCCGACGCCGCTCCCGCGCTCACAGGAACATTCCCGAGGTCGGGTGGCCCGCCGAACCGGCGTCATCCGTGTGACAGCGAGGGGGTGTGATGTACGTCACAATCCCGCCAGGCGGGACACCGCAACCTGCGGTAATCCCCCCAGAGGGGGTACTGGCCTGGTCGTGGTCGACCTGACAAGTCGACTGACGCTCGTGCACTATGGCGATACCGACCTTCCATATGGATCAACGCAGTGGGGCCCCTTGGCCGGGGCCGATCTCGATGGCTCGTGTGGCGGGACAGGTGAGCCCCCTCCGTGAGGAGCGGGCGACAGTGCGAAGGCCAGAGGCGGATTTCCTTTCCGTGGACGGTTTTGGTGCTGGTGTTCCGAAAGCCCTTGGCGGGGCCTCGGAACGAACCGCGAAGCCCCTTGGCGGGGGCCCGCGGGTACTGCATGGCCCTGATGAGGGGCCGGATCGATATGAGCGGCTTGATAAGCCGCGGCTCAGGACCGGTTACAGCCGGGATCTGAGCGGACCGCTCTGGTGGCTATTTCCAGGCGGTAGACGGGCCGCGCGAGGCCGAAGGGGATGGCTAGTCCACCTTTTCTTGGCGCGCGCGGCCGATGGCCACTAGGTCATCCCAACCCCCTGAATCTGGAGGCTGGCGTCAGCATGCGCGCGTACAGCCCGGATGGCGTGATCGCGGTTGAGGAACGGCGTAGCTGCGCGTGTGGTTCCACGCGTACGGGTAGCCTTCATCCCGCGAGCACCTCCCATCAAGGTGTGTCGCCCAACGGAGCATCGCCCCGTTCGAGAGCCCCCAGTGGACCAGGCCCGGTCCCGGGGGTTCTCGCCGTTATGGATCACGTCTGCGAACAGCCTAACCGCACGAACGGACAGAACTGCGAGGCGAATTCGCACAACGCCCGAGGTGCCCGGAATGCCGCGCCCGCCGGACGGGAAGCGCGCAGTAAATTGCCCGCCACACGGGAAAGTCACTGGCCGCCCCGCAGTTCGCGAAGATGGGTGACGAACTCCTGCGCCTCGGAGGCGTGCCCGTAGTGAGTCTGGAGGGCCTGCCCGAGGTCGGCGGCCACCATGGCGAGTGACGGCAAGGACTTCCGCTCCCCCGTCAGGGCCCGTTCCCCGTAAGCGAGTGCGGTGTCCAGGTCGCCTTCGCGCGCAGCGACCACGCCAAGCGTGACGCGGGCCTCCGCGATCCGCATGGGTGACCGCTCCGTCCCGTCGAAATCCGTGCCCGCCCGGATGACCTCATTGGCCAGCTGCTCAGCGAGTCGGTTTTCGCCGGACTTCCTGAGCGCGTCCATGCGGTAGAAGTCATATTTCGCGGGGTCGACGACGAAATGGTTCTCGATGTTCTCCGGATAAGGCTGCCGCTCCAGGATCTGACGGCCCTGATCGAGCGCGACTTCGGTCTGCGATCGGTCTCCCAGCCGGGCCCACGCCTTGGCTTTCTGCGCGTACAGCTGCGCCGCGACACTCTCATTCGGCGCCACGGCGATGCCGGCCTCTGCGGCGGCGATGACGCCGCGGTAGTCGCCCCGCGTCAGCGCGAACCACGCCCGCATCTCGTGTGCCCAGCCCTGCACGCTCAGCTCCCCCGACTCCTGACCGAGCATCAGCGCGGCCTGCCGGGTGGCTTCAGCGTCACGGGGACGACCGGAGTCGTACTCGACACAGCCCACCAGGAGCGACAACTTCCCGGCGAGCGCGATGATCTCGCGATGCTGAGCCAGGCTGACCCGCTGATGCTGGAGGCCGACGACGCGGGCCAACCATGCTTTGCCTTCCAGGAGCAGCTGGTCGGCGGGCAGGTACGCGTACTCGCAGCACAGCCGATCCGCCGTAATCCGCAGCGCGTCCAGCGTCGCGACGTCGACGTCACTCGCGCGCAGCCGGGCGATGATGTCCACGGTGTCCATGCCGCTGACCTGCAAGATTTCCGCCCTACCGTCACGGCGGCTGCGCTCAGGGAAGAAGGCGCCGGTCGTCGTTCCAAAGGTGCTGGCGATGGCCGACCTGTATTTCGTGGGCTGCGCGTCGCCCCGTTCCCACCTTTTCCACTGGCGGAGAAGATCCTGCTCGCTGACGTCCTGGTCCTCGGGGAGCCGGACCATCAGCGCGCGGACCGCATCGGCCTGCGACCATTCGCGCGCCACACGCTCTTCGACCATCCGGCGTGCCCAGTCGGGACGTTCATCCATCGCCGGTCTCCTTCCCCGTACGGTCCTGCGGCGCAGCCTGTGCCCGGACAGGGTGATGCCCGCGAAGCGGAGGCTGGCCCTTCTGCGGCCGAGCATGGCACGGCACCTTGATCGCGCGGAGGTGACAAGTGCTGGTGACATTCGAGATGTCACCAGCCGTCGTCACTTTCCGCAGCGGCTCATGGGGCGCACGGTGTGTGCGATCCACACGAGTTGATCCGCGACCCAGCGGGAGGCGAACCGAGCATGCTGAGCCACTTACGACGTCACCAGCGAACTCGCGAAGGGCTGAGCACAGAGGGTGCTTCACGACTCCTCCTTCGCGACGGCTGCAAGATCCAGGACAAGCGGGACGGCCAAGCGCCTTACGTGACGTTTCCTTCGGAGGCCGCGCGCTGGGCTTGGAGGACGTACGCATACGCCGCCCCAAGGTGTCCGTACTGGTCACTGGCGTCTGCGGTGAGAGCCGAAGCCGCCGATTCTGCTGCGCGCTCGAGTTGGCGGGCGACGGCGGCCGGGATGGTGGGGGCTGTCGCGAACTTCTGCAGCAGGTCGGCCACTTCCGCGAGCCCGGCGTCGTCAGACAAGCCAGCCGGCCCCGCCGGACGCGAGAGTGCGGGGATCCACCCGTCGGTCACGTCCAGGGAGCTGCGGAGCTCTTCCACAAGCTCAGGGGTGGTGAGGCGCTTCTCGTTCATGCGGGGATCGGTCTCCAGAAGTCCAGAGGGGCCAGCTGCGGAGGCGCCCCGGCGAGGCCGGGGCGCCCAGGGCGGTTCTTCAGGCGAGCGGGGCGGCGTACCGCAGCTTCCAGCCCTTGCCCAGAACGTGCTGGGTGACCTCGACTACGCGCCCGTCGGCCGTCGCGCCGATGTGGTTGATGGTCACGACCTCCGCGCCGTCGGGCAGGCCAAGAGTGGCGGACTCCTCCGAGGTCGCGGTGCGGAGCTCGATGTCTTCGACGGCGGTGTCGCCCTGGTCGTACCCGGCTTCCTTCATGCGGCTGATGATGCCGCCGACACCGGTGTCGACCTGCTCGATTCCCGCAGCCTCAGCGACGTCGACGGGGATGTACGTGGTGGCGATCTGGATGACGCGGTCGCCATCGAACATCTGCCGAGCTCGTACGACGACGTCGCCTTCGACGCCCAGGAGCTCAGCGACGTCGGCCGGCGCCGCGGCCCGGCTGACGGTGACCTCGGTACGCGGGCTGCGGCCGGATCGGCGCAGCTCAGCGTCGAACGCCCCGTGCGCACCGTTTTCTTCGCGCTGCCCGGTGGTGTACCGAGTGCGAGCGTCGCGCAGGATCACGCCGTTGTCGTCGATTCGGTTGCTAGCCATGTACTGAATGCTCCTTGCTGGTGTGGATATGGGTACTTGTTCCGTTCGGATGCTCGCGGTGTCAGCGCGGGCACTTTCTGCCGGTCAGCCGGAGTCGGTCGCGTCGATGACCCACTCGTATGCCAGCCTCCATTTGGAACGCGGCAGGACGTGCAAGCCGATCTCGACGACGCGACCTTCAGCGGTCAGCCCCTTGTGCGTGATCTCCATGACGGCCTGCTCAACCGGGATGCCGAGCGCCGCCGCTTCCTCTGCGGTCGGGGATCTGACCTCGATCTCCTCTCGCAACCGGACCTGCTTGAATCCGGCTTCCGCCATGCGGGACTTGCTCCCCCCTGTACCCGTGTTCTTCTCAGCGAGTACAGGGCAGGCGTCTGCAACGTCCGGCGGGAACCACGAAGTGGCGACCTGAACGACCTCTTCGGCTTCATCGTTGCCGGGCAGACCCACGGGCATGATCCGTTCCCGCTTGAGGGTCTTTGCGCGGTGGTGCATCCCGAAGATCTCGGCGACCTTCCTGGGCGGCACATCTCTGGCGATGGTGAGAGTCGCTGGCCGTGTCTCGAACCCCATCGCTCGCATCTCAGCCTCGAAGGCGCCGACCGCTCCGCCGGCCTCCCTCAACTTCGGGAGGTAGCGCTGATTTCGCTCAGACACGATCTTGCCGAGCACCAGCGAGACGAAGGTGCCCTTCCCCTGCCGAGAGAACAGCAGGCCTTCGCTCTCCAGGAGGCCGTAGATGTCACGGGCCGTCTGGTACGCGATGCCGTGCTCTTTCTGAAGCTGAGGCACGCCGGGCAGTCGCGACCCAGGCGCAAGCACGCCCCGCGCGATCTTGTCCCGGATCTCAGACGAGATCCGTTCGACCTTCCCTGGTTCCTTCTGCTTAGCGGCCACTGCTCCCCCTCTCGTGCGCATCGTGTCGCTAGCGGATCTCGCTACCCGACGCGCACAGCATCGCATGTCTAGTTGTTTCCCGAAAGCCGAGACTCGCTGACGTTTAATAACGGCAAGAAACTAGCAGGTCAGAGCGGGTGTCAGAAACTACTTAGCTAGACAGGTTGACCCTGGGGGGATAGCAGGGTTCTAATCGAGATGCGCCAGCAAGCGGTGAGTAGCCGGATGCAGGGCGTAGCCGGTGCTGTACCTGCACGTTTCGGGTACCTCGCCGGTCGCAAGACCGCAGTAGTCGTCCGCCCTCCGGGGCGGCCGGAGTAGTCCTCGGGTAACTGAGGGCGCGAGAGCACCATCGAACTCCTCCGGAGCCTGACGGCCGCGACAACTGCGTGCACGTCGCAGCGCTGTGCGCTGTCTGTCCTACGGGACGCCGGCCTCGTGCCGTGCGGCCCGGAGGGCAGAGAGAGCATCGCGACGCGCTCCCCGCCACTCCGTCCATGAGGAGTTCAGATGTCTGCTTCGACCCTTGAGCGCACCGCCCGCCCCCGCCGGAGCCGGACCCGCTCCCGCACCGTCAACGCCCGCCCGGCACTCGTCATCTCCACCCTCAAGCCCCACCAGTACGACCTGCGCCCGGCCTGCGCGTCGCTGATCTGCCCCGACTGCGAGACCTGGGTGCCGATCACCGGCCTCCAGACCCAGAAGCCCAAGGTCGTGCCGCACGACACCGGCCGCGCAGGCAAGGACGCGGCCGTGCGCTGCCGCCTGGGCAGCAACCGCCTGGTCACCGTCGACATGACGGTCAAGAAGTGGCAGGAGCGCCTGGAGGACGGCAACTCGGAGACCGTTCACCGCCGCCCGACCACCGTCCTGCGCAAGCCGAAGGTCGCGCCCGCCCTGGCCGTCAGCCAGATCGCCGCGAAGAAGCAGACGGCGACGACGGATGACGAGCCCAGCGACGGCCGGCCCCTGTGGCTCCTGCGCGAGATGAAGTGGGCGTCGACCGCGTCCGCGGTCAGCGACGCCGACACCCGGCGCGCGCAGCTGCCCGACGGTGAAGCGCCGCTGGGCGCGCCGCCGGTGCCGCTCACGACGCTGCACCCCGAGCGCCGCGCGAGCTGACCCGCTCCGGACGAACAACCACGGCCCCGACCGCCCCCGCATCAAGGGGGCGGCCGGGGCCGTGGCTGCTCGTACGACCAGCCAAAACGACGACAGCCCCGGCGACTTGAGACCCCCGGGGCTGTCCAGGACCTGACTGGAGGACCTGATGCACCACAGCATGACACGCCCCGGAAGCCAGCCGGGCGCCACCCGCCCGCTGGTGGCGCGGGAGGACGACCCGCTGTTCGACGCGGATCACTCGCGTTGCCCGTCGGGTACCGAGCGCCGCGCGTCGATCACGGTCGCCGATGTCGAGGAGATCGCACGCAGGGCCGACGCGGCGGCGGGGGTGAGGGCGTGATCACCAGCCTGACCGACGCGGAGCGCGCGGAGCTCTCGCGGAAGAACGCGGAGCAGAACAAGAGGTCGGAGAACAACCGCCGATGAGTGCCCGACCGACCGACGACCTGTTCGTCCGCTACATGAAGGCGTTCGAGGACTCCACCGAGCACACCGCCGACTGCCCGGCCTGCCAGGGCGAGACGCCGTGTGCGGAGGGGATGCCGATCCACGAGCGGTTCGCGCGTCTCCAGGACGCCTACACCGCGCGCCAGAAGCAGCAGCGCCGCTGATCTCCGGCATTGCCCGTCGTCTCCGCCCCTCGCCGGGCGGGGCCGGCGGAGAGCGTCGGGATGTCACCCCGCTCCGGCCGTCCGGCCGCCGCTAGAACGCACACAGCCCCAGGGTGGCCGCCCTGGGGCTGTCTCGTACACCACGCAACGGACCTTCTGGGAGGCCCTGATGAACCGCTCCTCCATCGTACGCACCGCCCAGTCCCCCTCCGCCGACCTGCCGGTCAACAGCAACTGGCGGGTCCTGGGCGCTTGTGCCCAGGAGGACCCCGAGCTGTTCTTCCCCATCGGCAACACCGGCCCGGCGCTGCTCCAGATTGATGAGGCCAAAGCGGTCTGCCGCAGGTGCCCGGTGTTGGAGACGTGCGCGGCCTGGACGCTGGAGACCGGTCAGACGCACGGCGTGTCGGGTGGCATGAGCGAGAACGAGCGCCGCCGCATCAAGCGCCGCGAGGCCCGCGACCGCCAGCGCGCCCGCAACGCCTCCGCCTGATCCGTTCTGGCGGCTGCCTGATCCGCCCGCACCGACCGCTGCACCCTGGCGGCCGGGACGGGCGGTGACGGGGAGCCGGACAGCCCGGACCGACAGCCCAGGGAGGCCCTGATGGGCACGACGACCCTCCAGCTCGACACCGCGACGACCGACGCCGGCACCACGCTGTTGCCGGACTCGCTGTGCACGCACACGCCGCACTGCCCGTCGGCCTCCAGCCCGGCGGCGGAGGCCGCCCGCGTCGTGGCGAGTCACCCGGAGCAGGGATGGAGCCTGCTGTGCAACGCCGTGGTGGTCTTCGACGACACCGGCGAGCTGCTCCCCGACGGCCGGGTCATCGACCCGCACCGTCCCCTCGCGATCACGGCCTGACGGCTGCCTGATCCGCTCGCGCCGGCCGCCGCACCACGGCGCCGGTTTCGGGCGGTGACGGGGAGTCGGACAGTCCCTTTCGCTCCCGCCCGGCGGGAGCCACGGACAGTTTCGAGCCCGCCCCTCAGCACTCCCCCGGACCCGCCGCCCGCACCACGGGCGGCCGGCCTTTCAGCACGGCCCGCTCCGGGAAGGCAACGGCCCCTTGGGGCCGATTTCGGCTCCGCCGACCGCCGTTTCGGGAGCAGCCGCCCGCGTTTCGGGAGCGGCCCCCACTGCTTCGCCCACACCCGGAATGACCCCCTCTGGAGGCCCTCATGACGATCACCGACATGCCGCAGAACGCGGCACCCGACACCCCTGTTTCGCGGACGCCGACCGCCGTTTCGGATGCACCCGAGTTCGTTTCGGGAGCGGCCGGGGGCGTTTCGGAGACACGGAAGCGGAAGCCGATCAAGCCCAAGCGGGACCGCTTCACGGCCGCCCTGCCGTACGTCGCAGCGGTCTTCGGCACGCTGGTCGGCGCCATCGGCTTCGCCATGTCGTACGACACCCTCGCCAAAGTTGCTTTGAGCTGGGGATTCAGCGAGGGCCTCGCGCCCTGGTTCCCGATCGGCGTGGACGCTTCGATCCTGGCGTTCCTGGCCCTGGACCTCTACCTGATCCTCAAGGGCATCCCGTGGCCGGTGCTGCGGATGGCCGCGCACGGCATGACCGGCGCCACCGTGTGGTTCAACGCGTCCTCGCAGGGCGAGATCGGCCACGACCCGGTCCAGTCCGCCTCGCACGGCGTCATGCCGGTCCTCTTCGTGATCGGTGTGGAGGCGGCACGGCGGCTGTTCATCAAGAAGGCGCAGCTCGAAGCGGGTACGCACGCCGACCGCATCCCGCTGCACCGCTGGATCCTCGCCCCGCTGGCGACCCCGAAGTTCTACCGCCGGATGAGGCTGTACGGGGTCACCTCCTACCCGGAGATGATCCGGCGTCAGCAGGACCTCACCGCCTACGAGCAGTGGCTCAAGCGCAAGTACAAGGGCGACCTGAGCAAGGCGTCCGAGGATGAGCGGCTGCCGATGAAGATGGCCGCCTACGGCTACACCGTCGCGCAGGCCCTCGCGATGCCTGAGCAGCAGGAACGCCAGGCTGAGGAGCGGGCGGAGGAAGCCGAGCGCCGGCACCTGGACGCGGAGACGCGGCGGGAGGTCGCGCAGAAGAAGGCCGAAGCCGACCGGCTGGAGGCAGGCGGCGAACTCGAGGCCGTCCGCGCCCGGGTGGAAGGCACGACCGCTCAGGCCCGCGCCCACGCCCGAGCCCAGGCCAGCGCCGCAGAGCGGGCCGCTGAGCTGGAGGAGAAGGCGCTGGAGACGGCCCTGGTCGCCGAAGCCCGCGCCCGAGAGGCGGAGGCGGAGCGCAAGGAAGCCCAGGAGCGCCGCACGGCGGCTGCCACCGACCTGGAGACGGCCGAACTGGAGCGGCGCGCGGCGGAGAAGCGGAAGGCAGCGGCGGAGGCCGATCGGGTCGCCGCGGCGGAGGCACAGGCGATCGAGACGGCGGAGATCGCTGAGGCTCGCGAGCGTGCTGCCGAAGCCGATCGGCGCGCTGCCGAAACGGAGATGGTCGCTGCCGAAACGCGCCGCCGCGCTGCCGAAGCCGACCGGCTGGCGGCGCAGGAGAACGACCGCAAGGCGACTGCTGACGCCAACGTCCAGGCCGCCCGGCTGCGCGAGGCCGAAACGGAGATGGCTGCTGCCGAAACGCGGCTCGCCGTCGCCGAAGTCGAGCGGCGTGCGGTCGAAATGGAAGACGAGGCGAAGCTCACCTCGCGTGAGCGGGCGGTCCGCAAGGTCGCGCGCATGGCGCTCGCGGCCGGCCTGGTGACGGTCGGCCTGGGCGCCGACGAAATCCACCCCGCGCTGTCCCGGGTGGTCTCGATCGCCGACGTCCAGCGCGAGACGGCGGTGTCCTCCACGGACACGGCCTCGAAGTACCGCCAGGAGGCGGCCGAACTGCTCGCTGGCGGCTACCGCCCCGGGCAGTGACCTGCACGAACCGCTGTTTCGACGGTTCCACCGGCCCCCGAGCTGCTGCTGACAACTCGGGGACGCGGTGAAGGCGCCGAAACGCCGCCCCAAGCCTCCCCCGATCCGGATCGCACCACCCAGTAAAGGAGCAAAACCCTGATGAGCGAGACGAGGAAGCCCAACAAAGGCGTGTGGACGCCTGACCTGCTTGCGGAAGGCCCGGAGAAGCGACGCGTGTTCATCGAGCAGCGTCGGCAGTACCTCGCCCCCCTGCTCGCAGAGTCGAAGGCCCTGCTCGCCGAGATCGAGGCCGACCTGAAAGAGGCCGACAAGCTGCCCGGTGACCTGCCGTTTCAGGCGAAACTGCGGGCGCACCACACGGTCCGTCCGCTCGAGAAGGTCGTCGCGGACCTTGAGGACGTGATCGTCCAGCTCACCACGTACAGCGCGCGGTACCGGCGCAGCTACGAGGAACTGCCCGAGAAGCGGGCCGAGAAGGAAGCTGAGCGGCAGCGCCTGAAGGAGCTGAAGGCCGGCGGCGGGCAGCCGCAGATCAGCGCGCCCGAGCCGAAAGCGGAACCCGCTGAGGACCCGCACCCGTTCTTCGCGCACCTCAACAAGGGCGCGTGATGCCGGGCAAGGACCCCGCGCGGACGAAGCGCCTCACCTTCGAGCTGTGGTCGCCCCGGATCAACGGGGCGGCCACAGCTCGCGACCGGGTCGTCGTCCTCCTCGACGCGGCCCGGGCGCACCTTCCCGACGACGATCCGATGTGGGAGGCGATGGCCGACCAGCTCGGCAAGTACCTGAAGGAGAAGGGCTTCGGCTCGTAACGCTCCGCGTTCAAAATCAACGTTCAAATCAAGGAATCTGCCGCACCAGCCGGTCGCCAGACGCGCGCGTCACGCGCGCGCGTACGCGAGGCGGGCGGTTACGTCAAGTGAGGACGAAAAGATGACCGACGACGGTCGGGGCGCGGACGTCATCACGCTCCCCATGCTCAACCTGGCGCCCCCTGGCGGCGCTCCCGATGACGGGGTTCCGCCCCCGCCTGAAGCCGGTGACCTGGCCCCGCCGCCCGGGTTCTCCCTGCCGTTCCCGACCCCCGGTGACGACGACGATTCGAGCACCGTCGACCCCGACGACGTCGCCCCGCAGATGGTCGCCAACGCCTCAAGCGGAACCGGAACACCGGCCCGCGCGACAGCCTCGATGGCGATGGTCACGATGGCAGCGATCGCCGTCGCGGCGCTGCGCGGCACGTGGTCGATGGCGAACTACCTGAAGGCGCGGCGCGAGCATCACGACGCCGTCGCCGACAAGGCGCGCGAGGCGGCCGACAAGCAGAAGGTCGCGAACGCGGCGGCCGGAGCGAAGAAGGGCGTGCAGTCCGGGCCCGAGTTCGGACGCGGCGCGACCGGCAAGGGCGGCGGCGGTCGCTCGGGCGGGTCCGGCACCGGCGGCGGCTCGGGGCGGGGCGCCTTCGGGCAGCAGCAGAAGCCCGCATCGAAGGCCGGCGGCCGGGGCAGCTCAGCCAACGGCGCGACCGGCGCCAGCGGCCGCGGTACGGGCGCGGGCGCGGGACCGAAGGGGTCGAAGAACGGACCTACCAGCGGCTCGCGCACCCCGGGGCCGGGCTCATCGGGCAAGGGCTCGAAGGGCGCGGCCGGAGGCGGCACCGGATCGTCAGGCCCGGGCTCGGGATCGAGTAAGGGCTCAGCGAGCGGGGCGAAGAAGGGCCCGGGCACGCTCGGGAAGCTCGCGACCGGCCGACAGCAGCGCAAGAACGACGAAGCGAAGGCCGGGCGCCAGGCTGCGGCCGATGAGCGCAAGGCCGACCTGGCCGACCGCGCGGCGGCCAGGAAGGAAGCGGCAGCCGCGGCCGCCGACCGGCGCAAGCGGAAGGCAGAGAAGCGGAAGGCGAAGCGCGAGCGCGAGAAGGCCGGCGCCACCGACCCGAAGGCCACCAAGGACCCGAAGGAGACCGGCAAGGGCAAGCCCGACGAGAAGGTCGACCTGACCAAGAAGCCCAAGCCCGGTGACGGCACCGGGGCGAAGAAGGACACCGAGAAGGTCGACCTGACCAAGAAGCCCAAGCCCGGTGACGGCACCGGGGCGAAGAAGGACACCGAGAAGGTCGACCTCACCAAGAAGCCCGGCAGCTCGAAGGGCAGGACCAAGAAGACGCCGAAGCCGCCCCGGAAGAAGAGGCCGCACAGCTGGCGCCGGAAGCCGAAGGGAGGCACGACGGGACCGAAGACGGGTCGACGGCGCAGGAAGGGCCGCACTACGAGCGACCCCGGGCCGATGCCCGGCGGCGACGGCGAGTGGCTGCGCCCCCCGCCCGGCTGGGACGTCACCTACAAGGTCGACGTCGAGGTCATCCGGCCCGAACCGCGGCGACGCCAGCCCGCTGGCATCACCACAGGTCGCAGGGAGCTGCCCGCCGGATCATCCGGTCAGGTCAAGCCCACCCGATCCGTACCGAAAGAGAGCCCGATCGTCATGGGTACAGCCGTTGCAGTCGGCGAGGTCGGCGACACCCAGTTCGTCGACGCCGACCTGACCGTGTACGACCTGATCGAGTCCGACGAAGAGATGGGCGAGCAGATCCTTCAGGGCGTCGATCACATGAACCTCGTTGCCGCGAAGTGCGAGGGCCTGAAGTCCGGGCTCGAATCGCTGTACGCGATGTGCATCGAGAAGAAGGTCCCCGGCGTCCTCGTGATGTGGTGCATCCGCCTCATGGAGCGGGCCGGGAGCGTGCAGGACAAGGCCGAAGCGCTGCGCGACTCCCTGCCGCGCGCGTCCGAGGCGATCCTGTCGGCGCGCGACACCGCCATCGAGGCCGACAAGCTGCGCGCCGACCGGGTGAAGGAAGCCGGCCACGTGGCACCGGCTGAGCGTGAGTACCACGACCGAAGTGGGGCCTGATCATGAGCACTGAATCCGAAAGCGGCGGTGCGATCGAGCCGACGAACGTCCAGAGCAGCGCGGAGGTCACCGCGTCCGGTGCGTCCAACCTGCCCGCCCCCGGCGAGGGGATGGACGCTGCGGCCGATCTGCCCGCTGAGCGCAGCGGCCGCATCGTCGACGTCATCGCGGACGCATTGACGTTCATGCTCGTCATCGCGCGCCTTGGGATCGCGGCGGTGGCGATGCGGATGCTGTCGCAGGCCGTGAAGGGCGCGTACTCGTATGTCGAGGACTGCGCACAGACCGTCGACGGGCTCGCCGACGTCGCCGCGTCGTTGGCCGTCGACGACTCGGTCACCTCCGCGCACCATGACGCGGCAGCCACGATGCGTGCGTCCCTCGCGCTCGCCGACGCGCTCGCCTCTGAAGCGGCGGAGATGTCGACCGAGTTCGACAACGCGGCCCGTGACCACGAGAGCGACTACGGCGACGTGAACGAGGCGATGCAGTCCGGCACCGCCGCCGTCGCCGAACGTGAGTGGTACAGCAACCGCTAACCCGAATCCGCCCTGAAGGCGCCCGGCCCCGCACGAGGGGCCGGGCGCCTTCCGCATACCTGAAAGGAGTGCCGGCGATGCCGCTGCGCACGTACATCCAGACCACCCGCCGCGCGGGTTCGGCCGCAATCAGCGGCGTCGGCCGGCTCGCGACCATCGCGGGCGGCGGCGCCATGACGGCGGGGCTGTTCACCGACGCCGGCACCCTGCCCGCGATCCTCACCACGATCGCGGCCGGGCTGGGCGGGGCGTTCCTGTCGCCCCGGCTTCAGCTCGCCCACCCGATGAAGAAGCCGATCGTGTTCACGGTCTACCTGGCGCCGCACTCCGTGCTGGTCTCGAACCTCGTCACCGAGCTGGTGTGGGACGCGACCGAGGGCCGCTTGGTCCAGGGCGGCGTCGCCGTGCTGTGGACGGCCGGAGTGTGGTGGCTGCGCCCCGGGCGGCTCGCCAAGCGGGTCGCGAAGTGGCCCGAGCCCGTCATCGAGACCGACGGCACCGAGGCCGACCAGGACGCCGCAGGCGCTGAACTCGAGGTCGCCATCGAGATTCCCGACGATCCGGCGGGCCGGTGGTGGGCCCTGAACGCGGCGAAGAAGGACGGCGTCGCTGAGGGCACGCGCGTGATCGCTGTTCGGGCGATCGAGGACCGGCGCCGCGTCGCCGTCGCGCTCGCCGCGATCGAGAAGGGCGAGCCCGTACCCGACATCAAGATCAGGCGCCTGTCGGCCCTGATGAACGTGCCCGAGGAACTGCTGGAGGTAGAGGCGATCCCCGGGCACGGTGCCGGAGTTGCGATGCTGCTGATCGGTCCCAAGCCCGAGGCCGGCCCGACGCCCGACGTGGACGTGTGGACCGAGATCGGCCGGTCCGCGCTGCCCGGCGTGACTCTCACCGAGATCAACGAGTACGACATGTCGAAGGAGGTCAACCCGTGACGCCGGCAGCCCTCGCGAAGAAGCACGTTGAGGCAAAGCAGGAGGTGATGCGCGAGTACATGCTGCGCACCAGGCCGGGCGGCGTGAAGGGCGCCGACCATGACGCCCTGTGCGACCTCCTGGAGGTCGACGACCCCTCGCGCGTGATTTTCGAGCAGGGGCGGGGCCGCCAGGCGGTCGTCCGTGTCTTCCCGGTGAACCCGCTCGCGAAGATGCGTGCGATCACCCTCGAAGACCTCCAGCTGGATGAGAACGGCTGTATCCGTATCGGCTCGTACTACGACGGCGAGCCGCTGCGGATGCGGGTGCACGACCCCGAGACCGGCAACGCGCAGCGCATCATCATCTTCGGCACGACTGGCGCCGGTAAGAGCCGTGCTCTTCAGGCGTTCCTCGCCGCGTGCAAGCGCGCCGGGATCGTCGTGCACCTGGCCGACCTGAAGGGCGGGCAGTCCGTACCCGAGGCGAAGGACAACGTCGCCACGCACGTGCGGACGCTGGAAAAGGCGATGGGCCTGCTGCGGGCCGCCGTCGTGAAGGCCGAAGCGCGGTTCAACGAGTACGCCGACATGGGCCGCTCGGGCTTCCTGATCAACAACCCGGACCCGCTCGAATACGTCGTCATCGATGAAGCCAACCGCCTGCTGGAGAAGGGCAGCCCGTTCCGGGCTGAGGCGGCTCGGCTGATCAAGGAGATCGGTCGGACCGGGCGCAGCGTCGGCATCGGCATCGTCCTCGCGGCGCAGGCCGGGCACCTTGACGAGCTCGGTGGCAGCGACACCCTGCGGGCCATGCTGAAGGAAGGCGAGGTCATCCTCCTTCGGTGGAGCTCGCAGATGATGGCCTCGCTCGTTGGCGACGGCCTGCTGCCGACCGGCGAAAACCTTCAGCCCATCCCGAAGATTCTCGGTGCCGCCCGTCGTATCCAGCGATGGGGCCAGCCCGTCGACCGCAGCAAGGAGAAGCCGAACAGCCAGGGCATGTGCTACCACCTGACGTCGGCCCGGCCGACCTCGATGGCGCGCTTCTTCCTGGTCGGCTCGCTCTCGCCGCACGAGGGGTACGACCCGGTGATCCGGCAGCTCTACGGCTCCGCGCCGCCCCCGGGCGAGCCCCTGAAGCTGATCTTCCCGCCGCCCAAGGAGGGCAAGGGAGGCCAGGCGGCCGGCGACGCCGACGACTGGGAGTACGGCGAGGGCGACGAAGGCGAGAACGAATCGCTGCCGCCGATGCCCAGGACGCTGAAGGAGAGGATCCTCGCGGCACTTGAGTCCGGCCCCCTGTCCGAGGCAGACCTTCGGGCGGCCCTCGATGAGGACGGCGGGAAGGACGCCAAGCTCGGTTCCGTGCGCACCACGATCAGCACCCTGCGCGGCGAGGAAAAGCTCGCCCCGAGGGACGCTTCCGGCCTGATCAGCCTGCCCATGTGATCAAGGGGCGCCCGAGACCGACCAGGGCGTCCCAGCCCCCTGCGCCCTCCCCGCCACCACGGCCGGGGAGGGCGCCCCCCGTATCGCCGTCATCTACGCCGACCTTCCCGAAGGAGCTCTCCACCGTGGCGCTGACCGTCTCCCTGGTCGTCCTCGCCGGAATCGCCGTGCTGATCCTGGTCCGCACCGGCTACCTGCGTATCTGGCCCGGCCTCGCCGCCGCCCTGTTCGGCTTCACTCTCGCCTCCACCGGCATCGCCCCCGCCATCACCAGCGGCATCAGCAGCCTCGCCGGAATGCTCAGCAGCATCGGCTGAACCGCCCCACTCCCCCGCCCCTGCGCCCTCCCCGCCACCCCGGCAGGGAGGGCGCCCCCGCATCTGCCCGGATGGAGAACACCGTGGACTTCGAGCACCTCACCCGCCCGCTGACCGACGCCGAAGCCAAGGCCGAAGCCCAGCGGATCATCGAAGAGAACTTCCGCCCCGAGGTGCCCGTCGTGCGGCACATGCCGACGTCGTTCCGCGACGACAGCCCGCTGCCCCCGTACGGCGACACCCCGCCCGTCCATCAGGACGACAAGCGGATCGTGCCCGCCTGGGCAGCAGGGATCGCCGTCGCGAGCATCGGCGTCGGCGCCGGCGTCACCGGCATCGGCTGCGGCGCCTGGCTGGTCCTCCAGGGCCTGGCCTCCGTCACGCTCTACGGCGTCCTCATGGTGACCCTCCCCTTCGCGGGCGTCGCCATGGTCGCCACCGCGATCGGCGGCGCGATCAACAAGGCCCGCAACGCGGTCACCAAGAACGTGTTCGAGGGCCCCGTCGTGCAGAACACGCAGATCAACAACACCAGCAACCAGCGCGGGATGTTCTCCCGCACCCGCAACGACGTCCGCTGAACTCCGGACGCCCTGCCTCGCAGCCGACACCCCGCCGCATCGGCCGGGCTTCGGGTGCGGGACAGGCCCTCCGGCCTCACGGCCAGTCGCAGCCGATCCCGACGCCGCCCAGGTCACCGACCTCGGCATCCCGGATCTGCCCGCCGACCGCAGCCGTCGCCTCCGGGCCCGCCGCTCACAGCCTGGCCCACTCGCACGCCCCGAACAGCCCATCGACACCCTGGAGTTGCCCCGTGCAGTCCCACGACCACACCCCCGGCCCCAACCGCCAGGAGCTCACCTACCTCCCGGTGCCCTTCCCGAAGGCGCCGCCCAAGGAGCCGCGGTTCGCCGCGCTGCGCACCTGGTGGAACGAGGCCTGGGAAGACAACGGCGTCCTGCACCAGATGTGGGAAGACGTGCTCAGCGTCCCCGAGACCGGCTTCCGGCACATGGCCCCGTGGCTCCGCGCCGTCCTGATGGTGGCCGGAGTCTCCTTCGCCGTGCTGATGGCCAAGGCCGCCGGCGACGTCGTCCTCGAGGCGCTGCACCAGCTGCTCACCGCCGTGCCCAAGGTGCAGGTCGGCGTCGACACATCCAGCGGCGTGGCCGCCGTCGTCGACCAGCCGGTCCGCACGTACATCGCGCAGCACGCCGCCGGCCTCCCGGTCGAAGGCTCCACCGTCTACACGCTGTGGCTGCTCACCGGCATCGTCGGCCTGGTCCTCGGCTACCTCTCCCGGAACAACGGAGTGCGCGCGATGTGGACGGCACACGGCGCGGCCACCGTGTGGATGGTCTGGACGGCCACCCCCGACACCAGCCGCACCGTCGCGGTCGCCCTCGCCGTCCTCGCCTGGACGTTCCTCTCCGCGTTCGCGATGCGCGGCCTGACCCTGCGCCGCCCCGCCGCCCGCCCGGTGGAGGTCACCGTCCGGCCCGAGATCCACATCCCGGTGCCGCCCCCGGCCGCGCCCGCCGACCAGCACAACGGCTGCCCCTTCCGGGAGTGACCTCCGGACGCTCCGCCTGGTCCTCGCCCACCCGCTCCGGCGCGGTGGGCGAGGACCGGACAGGCCGTCCGGCCTCACGCACCACCGCCCCTGTCCCCCGCCGCGCAAGGAGATTCGTCATGCCGCAGAACACCCAGACCCCGAAGCCGGTGTACGGCTGGTTCATCCCCGCGCAGACCACCGCCCCGGCCAAGCCGAAGCTGTCGCTGCTGAAGCGTCTCGCGCTGGCCGCCGCGGCCGTCCTCGCGATCGTGCTCGGCTCCCACACCAGCGCGGACGGTCAGCCCGCCACCCCCTCCCCGGGCCCGTCGGCCACGACGACCGGGCGGTGACCTCCGTGGACATCAAACTCCCGTGGATGAGCCGCTCCGACCGGCGCAGCTGGCGGTCCGCCCGGACCATCGGCGACCTCGGTGAGCTGATGGCCCTCTGGCTGGAGGGGAAGATCGCTTCCCGTCCCGGCTACCAGCCGCGCCACGGGCCCGACGATGAGACCGCGCACCTGGTGCCCACACTCGCCGCCCTGTGTCGGGCCGGATACGTCACCACTCAGTCCCAGCCCGGGTTCGCCGGCACCGGTGCGGCCGGCCTGTGGTGGGAACAGCGAGCCGCAGTCGAGCTGGTGGTCACCGACCCGACGCTGTTCCACCGTCTGGTCGACGCCGCGTACGCCGCCGGGATGACCGTCCGGATCAACGACTACCGCCCCAACGGTGGCGTCCAGGAGCAGCCCGTCGTCGCCACCACCTGCGACGGCGAGGCCATGACCGCGTTCGGCGGACGAATCAGCCGCGCGGACATGGCCATTCAGTGGCCCGGACTGGACCGCGACCTCTACGGCGAGGTCAGCACCGGCACGTACGTCTCGATCATCGCCCCCGAGTACGGCTTGGCCGGCGAACGGCTGTGGGTCGCGCTCGACTTCCTCACCGGCCTGCGCCAGCACGACCCCGACAACCCGTGGAACAGCCCGGCCCCGGGCGAGCCCGCCCGGGAACGCTGACACACCTCCGGTCGCTCCGCCCGGTGCTCGCCCGCCGCTCACGGTGGGCGAGCACCGGACAGGCCGACCGGCCGCCAGCACCGCCCTGCGTCCCGCCGACGAACACCGTCGGCGGGACGCACTGCTTCTGCCCACCGACGCCTGGAGGACCCGCCCGTGCTCATCCCCAGACCACGCCGCCGGATCGGCCGACCCCGCCCCTTTCGCCCCGGACCCCGCTACCCGCAGCAGCCCCGTCAACTCCCCGGCGCCTGGAGGCCGTGATGGACCGCCCAGACGAAGACGACCTGGTCGACGTCGACCTCTACGACGACGGCAGCTTCCCGGAGTACGGCTTTCGACAAGCCCCAGGTGCCGCCGCAGTGTTCGCAGCGTTACGCGGGACCGGGCCCGTACCCGAGACGGGACTCGTGACCCGCCGCCAGCTACGCGCGCTGGGCTTGAGCCCCGGCGGCCAGAAGCCCGTGGCGGGACTCACGTGGCGCAACGGGCTGCGAAAGGCCTGGTTCTACCGCATCGAACTGGCGGCACCGAAGCGGATTCCCACTCTGGCTCAGGAGATGGCGCTGGATCGGGCGATGGCCGCGAGGCAGACCTGCCCCACCTGCCGAATTCGGTACTACGCGTGCCTGCCGCTGCGTACCCAAGGCCAGTGCGAACCGTGTGACAAGGGCTACCAGCCCAGTCCCGACACCGTCATGACATACCCGGCCCCGGCCACACACCGACTCGCCGCCTGACCCGGCAGCGCCCCGAGCGCTGACGGCTGCCTGATCCGCCCGTCCCGCCGCCCGGTGGTCCGGGCGGTGAAGGGGAGCCGGAACACCCCGGTCACCCCACACCATCAAGGGGGAAAGCCCGTGATCAGCATCATCCGCCAGTCCACCCGCCGCACGTACGAGGAAGCGGTGGAGACCGCGAAGCGTGTCCCTGGCCTGGAAGGCGAACTCGCCCAGGAACGCGGCAGGGCAGACGACTTCGAGCAGAAGAACTTCAACCTGGAGCAGCTCCTGGAGGAGCGCGACGGGACGATCGAGAAGCTCCGCACCAAGCTCGACAGCCTTCGCAGGGCCAGTGACGAGATCGCCGCGCTGATGGCCACCGGCCTCTCGCCCGCGGCCGCCGGCTACCACGCCGCCCGCGTCCTGCTCGCCCACGCCGACCAGTTCCGCCTCGCCGACACGGCCGAAGGTCGCGCCGGGCTGGAAGCGATGCGCGAGCTGACCGAGCCGCAAAAGGTGACCCTCCTCTACCGCTACCGCCGACTGCAGTCGGCCCACGCCACCGAGGCAGCAGCCAAGGCGGAGGCCGAACGGCAGGGTGCTCCTGCTGGTGGCTGGGGGCCCGTCACCACGTACACCGAGCGCTGTGACCCTGGCGTGCTCGATCATCCCTGGACCTTCGCCACTCTCCGAGTGGACGCCGCCGCACCTTGGAGCACCCCATGGGACTTCGGCATCGTGTACGTCCTGATGAACGGCGGAGTGCCGTACGCCGCGTTCAGCGACCCGGACGACGCGATCCGTGAGCAGGACCGCCTGGGCATCCCGCGCACCGCCGACAGCCTGATCCGCATGGAACTGGCGACGGACGACGCCACGGCCGCCGCGTAACCCGCGCCCGCCTCATCGCCCGATCCTCCGGCACCTGACGGCTGCCTGACCTACCGAGACTCCCGAAAGAGAAGCCACCTCATGAGTTCTGGCCTGCTCAACCGCCGACCCACCGCGCCCGCCCCGGAGACGTGGACGCCCGAAGGCACGATCGTCCTCCAGCGCTATCGCAACGCCCTCGGACCGGCGGAGGGCGCGATCGTCCTCGTCTACACCGCCGATACCCTCCGCTCCCGCTACGCCGTCGCCTGCCTCGGCTGCAGCTACCGCGAGGCCGGCACCGGCTCGGGATGGTTCACGGAGAACGACGCCGGCCGCGACGCCAACGCCCACGCCACCCACTGCCGGGCGCTGAACCGCGGCGTGCCCGAGCGGCCCGATGCCGACACGGCAGAGGCCCTGATCCGCGCCCAGGTGGAGAACACGCGAGATCCCGTCAAGGCCGGCCCGGTGCACCTGGGCGACTTCCACGGTCTGCGCGTCGACCTCCAGCGCACCACCGACTGGATCAAGCACGCCCTGTTCCGCATCGCGCAGTCCCAGCCGGACCTCCTCACCGCCACACCCGCGAGCCCCGGCGGCGGCACCCGCTTCGATGTCCAGCCCTACTCGGTCGCCTGAGCCGTGCGCGCCCGAACTGCTCTGCTACTCGCGGCCGTCGTACCGCTCACGGTCACGGCGGGCGCCGTCGCGCTCAAGGCCGGCGCCTGGAGACTGAACATCTCCCGGCACGTCATCCGTCTCCACCCCAGGCCCCGACCGGGCTGCCCGGACTGCCGGGGCGAGGGCGGCTGGTGGTCCGAGGGCCCGTACCCGGGCGGCGAGCTGTGCTGGTGCTGGGACCGCCCCGTGCGCACCTTCCGGCTCCTGCCGGTCCGGGACCCCTGGCCGGACGAACCGCCGTTCTGACACCCCGACGCACCGAAGCCACCCTGGGCGGCCCGCTCACCACGCGGGCCGCCCCCTTCACGTTCCGCAAGGAGGACCCCGCCCATGACGACCATCACGGTCCCCACCTCCGTGACCGACAAGAACCTGGACTCCGCCTGTGCCGCCGTCGTCAACGAGATCGGACGCACGGACGGCAAGTCGTCCTTACTGCTCGCCTTCAACGGTGCCGTCCTCGCCGGCCTCGCATCCGTCGCCGACAAGGACCTGCCGACCGCGGCCAAGGTCTTCGGCGCTCTCGCCGTCCTCGCCCTGGGCGCGGCCGCCGTGCTGCTGCTCCTGGTCGTGAGGCCCCGTTTGCGCGGCGACGACAAAGCGTCCTTCCCCTACTGGGCACGCCTGGACGAAGACGAGATCCGCGCCTGCATGGACAGGGACACCCGGGCCGCCCGCCTCCGGGTCCTGTCCACCCTCGCCGTACGGAAGTTCACCCACCTGCGGCGCGCGGTCGACCTGTCGCTCGCCGCCCTGGTCCTGCTCGCGCTGGCCGCCGCCGGCCTCGCGCTGTGACGGCGGCCTTGGTGACCCGCACACGTCTGGAACGCGTCCGTGCCTCGGTCGGAATTGCCTCCCTGGCCCTTCAACAGATCCAGGACGACCTCACCGCCGACGACGTCGACCAGGAGGAGCTCGCCGCGATCCTGCGCGAGCTCATCGAGGACACCGACCCGCCCGGCGGATTCATGGCCGCCGTCGCGCAGCTGCTCACCGCCGCCGCGAAGCGAGCCGAGCAGATCGAGCCCGACCGCGACGGCGACGCCTCGTGCCCGCTGCACGAGGCCGCCGCCCTCGTCACCGACGACGCCGGGCAGCGACTCATCTGGGCTGCCAACTCCCTCCACCCGCAAGGAGACTTCGAATGACCGCGCCGATGCCGCAGTACCCGGAGCTGCCGGACAACGCCCTGATCGTGCTGATCGGCGCGTCCGGAGCGGGGAAGACGACGCTGGCTGGCACCTGGCCCGTCTCCCAGGTCCTCTCGCTCGATGGCCTGCGCGGCGTGATCAGCGACGACCCGGGCTGCCAGGACGCCACGCACGACGCCGCCGACGTCCTCAAGCTCATCCTGGAACGCAGGATGGCCCGGAAGCTGAACACGGTGATCGACGCGACCAATCTCGAACAGCCGGTACGGGTCGAACTGGTCATGGCCGCGAAGCGGCACGGGATGCCGACCATCGCGGTCATCGTCGCGACGCCGCTCTCGCTCTGCCTCGCCCGGCAGGACGGCCGCCCGGACAACCGGCGCGTGCCCGAGGACACCGTCCGCACCCAGCACAAGGCCATGACCTACTCCCACCAGGGCCTGGCCACCGAGGGGTTCAACACCATCGTGTTCGCCGAATCCCTGTACCGGCTGGAGCCGCACCTGCGCCGCCTGAGCGAGGCCCGCAGCGCCGACCTCGGACTGGACGGCGGCGACGGCCTGGGCGATCTGCTCCTGCCCCGCCGCATCTTCGGCCCGGAGATCCTGCCCATGTGGCGGTGGAAGGACGGCTCCGACGTCGCGGCCGGCGACCGGGTCGCGGAGATCCGCCTCGGTCAGCAGTACCTCACCCTCGCCCTGCGCACGGACGTCGACGGTGAAGGCGACATCGGGTTCGACGTCATGGTGCCCTGCCCGTTCGACCCCGAGTGCGGCGGCTACGCGTGGGCGCCGGCCTTCAGCATCAACTGCCTCCACCGTGCGCTCACCGGCGAGCTGGACAGCCACGAGGACGTCGTCTGCACCGCCCACGGTGGCTGGGACGACGTCGACCAGGAGGCCGACGACCACGCACGGGAGGCACTCCGCGAAGCAGCCGAGAGCCTGGGATGACCTTCCGGCGGCCCATCACCATCCGGTTCGACTTCTGAGGAGGTCCTCGTGACCGCTCCCGCCCAGCACATCACCGTCAAGGTCGACATGTTCTCCGCGCTGACCATGTGCTTCACCGCGGACCTCGCCGCGATCCTCGGTGAGGAACCGCCACGCTGCATCACCGCGACCGGCTTCATCGACATGGTGGAGCGCGCCATGCACGTCTTCGGCGCAGCGAACCGCGACCACCTGCAGCGCGCCAGCGAGGAACTGGACTACGCGGTCGGCCATCTCACCGAGGCGCTGACCCTCACCGGCAGCGACAAGCGCGATCGGCTGGCGAGGGCGCGCACGCATCTGCGGTACGCCATCGAAACAACCCGCTGAATCCCCGTGTGCTGAGCGCACTCTGTGCCGCCCCGGACCCCGCAACCGCTGGGGCCGGGGCGGTCGCAGTGGCCCCTCAACCACGAGAGGAGTTGGACGTCATGCCCCTGCCCTTCTTCGAGGTCGACGTCCCGATCAAGAGCACCGACCAGCCCGACCGGCGCGGTGTGCACGTCTTCACCGGACCCGCCGACAGCCGCTCTTCAGCCGTCCGGATCGCGCACGAGGTCTACGACGCGGCACGCGCCGCGCAGGAGGCCGGACTCGAGATTCCCGGCAAGCGGCCGGACGGCTGGGGAGCACGCGGCTACCGGCCCGGCTGGGAGCCCGACTGGCTCTCCGCCACGGCTGGCCGCTGGAACGACCCGTACAGCTGGCTCCGCGTCAGCGACTTCGACCTGTAGCTCCGCCCCGGGACAGCCGCTCTGCTTGGCGGCTTCGACGGCTGCCCCGGGCCCAACCCAACCCGTACGAGACGAGAGGGAGATCCTCATTATGGGCTCAGCCCTGCGCGTGCAGGCCTTGTTTGGGCAGCGCGCACTCTTACTGACCACCGCCGCGGTTCCGTTGACCGGATGGACCGTGCACGCCATCGCGTTGCACCGGCGTCTGGCGTCGGCCCGCCGTGACCCGCTCACCGGTCTGCACGCCCGTCCCGGCTACGTCCAGCACGCGACCCGTCGCCTGAACCGCCACGGCGACAAGGCGATGCTCGTGTTCCTGGACATGGTGGGCTTCAAGGCCGTCAACGATCGCCTTGGGCACGACACCGGCAACGCGCTGATCGTTGCCGTCGCTGAACGACTGGAGCAGTGGGTCGGCGACGACGGGATCGCCGCGCGCCTGCACGGTGACGAGCTCGCCGCCGTCCTCACCTGCCCCGCGGCCGACCGCGCTCAGCGCCTGGAGCAGCTGCACTACCTGCTCCACCAGCCCGTTGACATCGACGGCCAGGCGGTCGACGTCGCGGTTTCCATCGGCGCGTCCAGCCCCAGCGACCTCCACTCCCGTGACTACACCTACGTGCTCCGCGGAGCCGAGGGCGCGATGTACGAGCACAAGCGGGAGCGCACCGGCCTGTACCGCATCGCCACCCCGAAGCACGCCGACGAGCCGACCGTCAACGGTCGGCGCCTCGGGCGTACGGGCACCACCGCCCACCCCCTCGCTGCGGAGGACTCGCGATGACCCTCTCCCCCGTCGTGGACACCGCCCTGCTGGCCCGGCTGTCCCGCGAGGCCGTCCCCACCGGCGAGTACTTCCGCACCCGCACCCCGGTCGGGTCGCTGCCGCTGACCCCCCAGCAGCAGCGCACCAACTTCGAGGTGCTCGCCACGGTCTCCAGCCGTCCCCAGACCGCGCCGGATCACGACCTCACCCCGATCCGGTGCCTGACGGTCCGGCCGCCCTGGTCGGACCTGATCGCCCTCGAGGACGACCAGGTCGCCAAGCGCATCGAGAACAGGGTGTGGAGCACCCGGTGGCGCGGCACCCTGCTCATCCACGCCGGATCCGAGGTCGACCTTCGGGCCCTGGCCTTGGACGCCGTCCGGGAGACGCTGGACGGCGCCTACGAGCTGGTGCGCGGTGCGGTGGTCGCCGTCGCCGACCTCGCGGGCATCCACGCCGACGACGGCGAGTGCACGCGCTGGTCCCAACAGGGCTGCTTCCACTGGGAGCTGGCCCGGGTGCAGCGGCTGACCACACCCGTTCCGGCCCGCGGCTCCCAGCGTCTGTGGAAGCCAACGCCGAATCTGCTGCGGCGGATCACCGATGCGAACCCGCACCTGAGCGGTCGGCTCGCCGACACGAACGCGGGGGCCGGCGCATGACTGCCACAGACACGACGACACGGAAGACCTCCGAGGCGGAGGAGCCGGTGACCGCCATCGTCGATCGGGCCCGCGGCGGCGACCGCGAGGCGTTCGGTGTCCTGTACGTCCGCTACCGGCCGCAGATCTACACCTACCTGCTGCGTCGCACCCACGACCAGCAGCTGAGTGAGGACCTCACCAGTGACGTGTTCGTCCGGGCCCTGGCCCGGATCGGCGCGTTCACCTGGCGCGGCAGCGACTTCGGGGCCTGGCTGGCCACGATCGCCCGCAACCGGCTGCTCGATCACTACAAGAGCGCCCGGCACCGACGGGAAGTCCCCACGGGCGACATGTACGACCAGGACCTGGCCGTCGGCGACATCGGCGAACAGGTCAGCGAGTACCTGGCCCGGACCGACGTCCTCACCGAACTCCGCAAGGCCCTGGCCGGGCTGACCCCCGACCAGTGGGAGTGCCTGTGGCTGCGCTACTGGCACGACCTGCCGTTCAGCGAGATCGGCGAGCACATGGACCGCAGCGTGCAAGCGGCCAAGATGCTCAAGGAACGCGCGCTGCAGAACCTGAGCGCCCCGGAGATCAAAGCCGCGCTGCTTCACGCCGCCTCCAGCTCCCGCACCAGCTCCCCCTCGAAGGCATGCGCCGCCCCGCAGACCTCCCCGCGTGTCCCGTCGCCGCGACGGCCCACGCCCTCCGACCATCTGGACTCTGGAAGGACCCGCCCCATGGCGACCGACGCCATGCCCGCCACGCTCACCCCGCTCACGGCCAGCCAGGCCGTGGCGCTGGTCCTGCTGCGCGAGGGCTACCGCGAACGCAGCATCACCCAGCGCACCGACATCGCCGACGACACCCTGTACCGGCTCGCCGCCGCCCACGGCATCACCGCCCCGCACGGCACGGTCGAAGGCCACCGCTGCCACGAGGCCGCCGGCACCGAGCCGTGCGACGGATGCAGCCTCGCCGACGCCCGCGAACAGGCCCGCACACGAGCCCGGCACCGCAGGTCCGTCAGCTCCCTGCCGCGTGCACTGCGCCGCCAGGCCACCGGACGCAGGAGGAGGGCGACACGATGATGGAGCGCATACCGTTCGCCCTCACCGGCTACCTCGACACCGACGCCGTGCCCGGCGACGCCGTCGGCACCGCCTCCTGGCGGCTGATCTCCTCCCCCGCCGACTGCGCGGCGGAGGAGGAGGCGGTCATCCCCTGCACCACCAGCCGACCGGACCTCGCGCACACGCTGCTCACCGAGTGCCAGCCCAGCGACCTGCTGCGCGTCACCGGCCAGCTCGCCCTCCCCGACACCGCCGACGGCCGTCTCCGGCTGGACGTCGACACCGTCGAAGTCATGTGGGAGGCACCGCTGCAGGAAACGCCAGAGGGGCCGGCTGACGACCACAGCGCCCGCGACCGGGCGATCCAGGCTCTGGCCGAAGCCCTCGCGGGACTTGCCTACGAGCCCGCTGCGGGCGAGCAGCCGGACATCCGCATCAACATCGGGCCCGTCGGCCTGCACGGCCTGGACGTCGCCCACTGTCACAGCATCGACGTCACCACGGCCAGCACGCACACACTCGCCGACGCCGTCGACGCCATGCTCGCGACGCTGAGCAGCCTGCCCCCGCAGGCCGGTATCGGCCTGGATCCGCTGACCATCGCCGAACTCACCGACTACTTCGACGAACTGGACCTCACCGAGCTCACCCGGGACGTCCTGGACGCGACCCGGCCCGAGGACCGCCTCGCGGTCACCCGCGCCCTGGATGACCTGTTCGGCGACATCCCCGTCACCGGCATCGACGACGGCGACCAGTAGGCCGCCACCGCGCGGCCCCACACCTGCATCGACCGGGCCCGGGCGGGCCGCCTACACCTCGAGGCGGCCCGCCCGGGCCCTTTCACGCTCCAGCAGCCACGACGAAAAGGCCCTGATGAAACTCACCATCGACACCGACAAGCTCGCCGACGCCGCCCAGTGGGCGCTGCGTGCCGTCCCCGGCAACCCGCCCGCCCCGGTCCTGGCCGGCCTGCGCCTCGAAGCCGCCAGCGACAACACCCTGACCCTGGCCGGGTTCGACTACTACCGCTCCGCCCGCGCCCGCGAGGACTGCGAGGTGTCCGAGCCCGGCACGCTCCTGGTGCCCGGCCGCGTCTTCACCGACATCGTCAAGGCCTTCCCCAAGGGCAAACCGACCACGCTGGCCCTGGACGGCACCGACCTCGCCCTGTCCTGCGGCACCGCGCACATCCTCCTGCCGACCCTGCCGCTGGACGACTACCCGACCCTGCCGACGATCTCCGGCGCGAGCGGCACGGTCGACGGCGCCGCACTGGCCGCAGCCGGCGCCCGGGTCGCAGTGGCCGCCGCCACCGACGACACCATCCCGACGTTGACCGGCGTCCAGTTCGACCTCACCGACACCACGCTCACGCTGTCGGCGACCGACCGCTACGGCTTCCACGTCGCCGATGTGCCCTGGACCCCCAACCAGGCCCCCAAGGGCAAGGGGAAGAACAGGCCCCGCGTCGCGGGCAGCGCGCTCGTACCGGCCGACGCCGTGCGCGACGCCGCCCGCATCCTCGCCGACGCCGACAAGGCAGAACTCACCATCACCGAGTCCCAGTTCGCCATCAGCGTCCCCGGCCGGTGGGCCACCGGCAGCCTCATCGAGGGCGCACTCCCCGACTACACCCACTTGTTCCCCACCGAGTTCACGTCCGTCGCCACCACCGGCGCCGAGGCTCTGACCGACGCCATCAAGCACATTCAGCCGCTGCTGGGCAAGGCCGACCCGATGGTCCTCGAAGTCACCGACGGCCAGATCACCGTGCGCGCCGGTACCGACGACAAGGGTCGCGGCCGCGACCAGGTCCACGCCGACATCGAAGGCGACCCGTTGACCATCGCCTTCAACCCCGGCCTGCTGCTCAAGACGCTCCAGCAGATCGACGGGCCCGTCGCGCAGTTCAACTTCACCACCGCGACCAAGCCCGCCCTCGTGCACGGCGTCGACCAGGCAGACGTCTTCCGAGGCCTGGTCATGCCGATCCGCCTCACCAGCATCAGCGGCTGAACGACTCGCCCCGCCGACACCAGCCACACAACCCGGAGCGCCGCCCCCGCCACCCTGCGGGCGCGGCGCTCCCCCTTTTCACGAAGGAGCCACACATGCCCACCACCCCACCGACACCCGAGCGAGCCCAGCAACTGCTGGCGCAGCTGGAGCGGTACGGGTCCCGCGAGAACGGGCAGCTCGCCGTCGGCCGGCGCCTCTTGCAGGAGCACCCCGACCTGCCGCTGACCGGCTTCGCGATCTCCAGCAGCATGTGCCCCGAGCCGGGCCGTCCCCTGCACAGCCTGATCCTGCGCGTCGGTGAACACGACACCGACGGCATCACGGCGTGGGCGCGCGCTCTGGGCACCGAGCCGGCCATCGACGGCGCCCGCTACCGGCTCGACACTGTCCTGGACGGCATCGGGATCTGGGGGTCGGCGACGATCTCCGAGGCCGACTACGACATGGACCAGGCGGTGTTCGTCCCGTCCGGCGACGACGTCAGCTTCACCCTGCGGGGTCTGCTCGTGACCGAGTTCGGGGAGGACGGCGACCTGCTCTTCAGCGGCCACCCGCCCGCGCGGGAAGTCCTGGCCGCCACGAGCGCCTACTACCGCCACATCTGCGGGCAGCGCCTGCGCCCGTTCGACGGGCGCGACCTCGCCGACAGCATCACCCGCGGCTGGTGCCGGTTCGTCGCCTACCCCACCCGCACCGACTGGCGGATCCGCAGCGCATCACAGGACACCCCCGGCGCCCTCCCCGTCACCTGGATGTACGCCCAGGAGGGCGACACCCAGGACCTCAGCGACCCCGTCCACTGCCCGTCCTGCGGGCGCCCCAGCCGCGGACTCGACTACGACCACGTGACCGGCCAGCGCGTACACCTCTGTCCCTCACCCGACTGCCGGCACCAGTGGCCCGTCGACGACTCCCCGACACCCGCGCCGGACCCCGAGGTCACCGAACACCGCCAGGACCAGCGCGCCGCCCTCGCCGCCCGCTGACCCCGCCTCACCCCGGAGCGGCGGCCCGGAGCCCCTCCTTCGTACGAGCCTGGAGACCCCCGTGTACGACGTGTTCATCGACTCCTTCGGCGCCCGCTGGCAGGACCCGCCACCGCCCCGCTACCGAGCCGCCGTCCTCGCCATCAACCTCACCAACCAGTTACTGAACCCGCCGGACGACCCGGCCCTCGCCGACACCGTCGCCCGCCAGACCGGACAGGACGCCGACGTACGCGACTACGTCCTCGCGACGCTGGGCGCGGCCCGCATCATCGACGACGCCGTGCACGAACTCACCGCCCTGCGCGCCGCCACCGACGCCTACCACCCGGTCCAGCTCCTGGTGAACTGCTGGTACGGCCGCCACCGGGCACCCGCCATCGCCGACGCGATCGGACGGCGCATGCAGGAGGCCGGCGCCACCGTCGCGGTCACCCACCACCACATCAACCGCCCGCCGGTACCCCGCAAACACCCGCGCCCCGACTGCCCGTTCTGCCGGATCATCCACGACGGCGCCCCGGCGACGATCGTCCGGGAGTGGGCCGACGCCCTCGCGATCAGGCCCCGCAGCGGCGGCTGCACCGACGGCCACCTCCTGGTCCTGCCGCACGGCCACGTCGCGGACTTCACGACCGACCCGGTCGTCTCCGCCACCGTCCAGCTGCGCGCCGCCGAACTCGCCCAGGAGCTGGGCGGCCAGTGGAACTACCTCACCTCCTGCGGCCCGGACGCGACACAGACCGTGCTCCACCTGCACGGCCACCTCGTTCCCCGCGCCGCCGACGACGGCCTCGCCCTCCCCTGGATCAACCCCACCCGCGAACAGGAGCCCGCCCGATGAAGCGCCCCTCCCTCTTCCGCCGCTGCGGCAACGCCCCCGGAGCCCTCGCCCCCGAGGACCAGGCCACCGTCGACCAGTTCCGCGCCATGCTCACCGCCCTGCGTAACCCGGAGCCCTGGACGCCCGGCCACTGCCAGGACGTCGCGGTGCGGGTCGGCGGGCTCCTCGAGCGCGCCCACACCCGGCCCGGCGACGACCACGGCCGCGACCTCATCGCCGTCGCCCTGGTCCACCCCGACACCCCGCACGCGTCGGCCTACCTCCGCGGCCACCAGCTCGGCTACACCGACAAGGGCTGGCTCCGATGCCCGACCAACACGATCATCGGCGTCTGGCAGCCCGTCTACGCGATGCTCACCCACGCCGCGGCCGGGCTCGATCTCCCCGCCGACGTCGGCATGGCACCCGCCACGTACGGCCTCCACGTCCAAGCCCGGAAGCCGGACTGCACCGGCTACACGCTGCTCCGCATCGGTCCGTACACCCAGACCTGGCTCGCCAGTCGCGACGCCAGCCGCCTCAACAGCGAGCTGGACGGCCGGGCGGCCACCGTCCTCCCCGGGTACACCCTCATCGCGAAGGACGTGCCGTTCGACGTCAGCGACCACAAGCTCTACACCGACCCGTACGACACCGACGTCGTCGCACTCCTGGAGACCGCCATCGAGGGGGCGAGCGCGGAATGACCGCCGCCACGACCCTCTACACGATCGAGACCAGCGAGGACGACGACGGCACGACTGTCCCCGCCGAAGGCATCTGGACCCCCGGCAGTGAGGATGCGGCCGACGCCGGGTTCATCGCCTACGGCGAGCTGTACGTCGCTGGCATCGGAACTCCGAACGACGACGGCCTTTACCCGGACAGGTTCGTCGTCCTCGGTCACCACCGGTGGGCAGACATCATTGGGTCCGCCACCGCGTACATGGACCGAGTCCACGGCTTGCGGAACTTGCACCTGTACCCCGGCGATGACCCCTCGGTGCTCATCCCCCGCATTCCGCGAGCCGTTCACGCTTTCGGGGTGTTCCTGAAGCATCCGCACCCGGACTATCCCTGCGGCTGCGAGTGGGAAAACACCTGGCGCATCGTCTGGGCGCCGCCCACCGAGCCCGGCGCCATCCCGATCACCGCCATGCGGCACCCCGCAGCACCGGCGACCGCTGCCGGACTCCCCGATCCCGACCGGGGAGCACCCGCCACCTGGGCGCGCTGAAAGGCGGCCGCTGCTGCCGATCGGACCTCGGTCGGCTGAACCGCCCCACCGCACACGAGGCCCTGGCCCCGGCGATCAACTCGCCTGGGGGCAGGGCCTTTTTGCGTTTACGGGGGCCGCCGCAGTCCCGGCCAGTGCCTCGCGCGGGGCATTGGCGCCCGCTTCCCCTCACTCACGACCAAGATCATTCTTCTACAATTGTGGAAGAATGATCTTGGTCGGGGAGTGGGTGGATGTGGGCGCGCTGGGCAGAGAAGGGCGGCGCCCTGGATATCGTCCCTGCCATGACCGAAACCACGTCGGGCCCGCTCGCCGGTGCCCACGGGCTTCCCGCGCCTCGCGTCGGCAGGCCCGAGCAGACCCGCATCATCGCCATGTGCAACCAGAAGGGTGGCGTCGGCAAGACGACCACCACCATCAACCTCGCCGGAGCGCTCGCAGAACACGGACGACGCGTCCTGCTCTGCGACTGCGACCCTCAGGGCAACGCCACGAGCTCCTTCAAGGTCCCCATGCTGGACGACGACAAGGGGCCCACGCAGGCCACCGTCGTCATCGACATGTCCGACCCTCACAAGCTGGTCGCCAAGACCAAGGTGGAGAACATCGACGTCCTGCCCGCCAGCATGGACATGGCCTTCCTGCCTTCCCGGCTGCGGGAGACGGGGTCGGCCAACCAGTTCTACGCCCGGATGCTGGAGCACTTCCAGGGCGAGTACGACGACATCCTGCTCGACATGCGTCCCGCTCTGGACACGGACACCGACTCGCAGACCGCCGCCGCGACGGCCGCGATCATCATGGTCGACGTCGACGAGTGGGCGATGAAGGCCGTCAAGATGCAGGTAGCCCAGCACAAGAAGATCATGACCGCTATGGGGCGCCCGTCTGACGACCTGGACATCCTCGGCATGGTCATCGGCCGCGTCATGAAGCCCATGGGCGACTTCGACGCCGCCGTCTACAAGCAGCTCCGCAACCACCCGCGCATCCCGCTCCTGGGAGAGATCCCCGTCCGGTCCGCCGACCTCAAGGAATCCCGCAACAAGGGACTGCCTGTCGTGTTCTACCGGCCCAAGACAGACACCGCCGGCTTCTTCCGCACGATCGTCTCCAACGCCAAGCTGGTGACCGCCGCGTGAGCGACAAAGACTTCGAGCTGGACGGCTGGGACGACGACGATGCGTCCACGGACGCCGCCACCAGCCTGACCAAGACCGCTGAGCGCGTCGAAGAAGAGCGCCAGGCACTGACCGAGCAAGCCCTCGCCGAACGGATCACCGCGGCCGTCACCGCCGCCCGGCCCGGACTCGACAAGATCCCCGATCCCGTCGACCCGGCAGGCGCCGGTGACCTCACCACGGACGAGCAGGAACGCCTCGCCGCCTGCGTGGCCGGCATCGAGCTGCTCTCCACGGCGACGTGGGTCGCGGGCAAGTCCCTCGACACAGTCGCCACCGGCCGCCTGTTCCGGAAGATCCCGCACAAGCTGGAGCCCGAGCGCTGCTACAAGACCATCGAAGAATGGTCGGAGACCGAGCACGGGATCAGCCGCTCCCGGTGCAGCCAGCTCCGTGACGGCTGGGAGCTCGGTGAAGTGCTCGCCGTCCGCGGCCACAAAGCCCCCGAGGGGCAAGTACGCGAGCTCGTACCGTTCTTCAAGCAGCACGGCCTCAAGGCCGCCGTCGGCGTGTACGAGATGGTCGCCCAGGCCGTCGGCGCGAACAAGATCACGGCCAAGCGGCTACGTGAGACTGTGAAGCTGTTCCCCGGAGACCTCGCACTCAGCGATGAGGACGACGTCAACGTCATCGCCCAGTCCCTCGCCGGAGTCATAGAGGGAGCTACGCCGCCGGCCCCCAAGCCGTCGACGGGGCTGGACGTCGAACTCAAGCGGGACGTCGACCGGCGCTCCCTGGCTCTCGCAGACAGGCTTGACCGTCCACGCATCCCTCGGAACGAGGTCCTGACCCACATCCTGGCCGCCTTCGTCGACGACAAGGACTCACGGGTCTTCGATGTCGTCTGCGAGAGGATGAAGACCAGCAACAGCTGAAGTCCAAACACGATGGGGCGCCCGACCAAGAGTGGTGGCCGGGCGCCCCATCGCGTCTACAAGCGCACCCTACTCGCCGACAGGCTGCAAGATCCCGTGAGTTGAGGAACGTCGTACCGGACAGCTAGTTCTGGAACTCCGTGCTGTTCACGCCGAAGAACGACGGCTTGGCGGGGCGGACCTCGGACTGCTCCAACGCGTCGGCCAGCTTGACGAACCCCTCGCTGCGCCGGACGACGTTCAGGAACTTGCCCAGCGCCTCCTTGTCGTCCCACAGTTCCTGCGCGGTGCTGATGATCAGCGACTTCAGGTGTTCCGACTCGCTGACTGCCTCGTTCGCTGCCATGACTCTCCCCTCCTGGTCATCGAAACGATCAGCCAACCAACCGGCCCCGACGCCCGCAAGACCGCCAAGAGCCTCAAGTCCCCATGGACGCGGTGCCGGTTACCGAATGACCCGACGGAAGGCGCAGCGGACCTGCTCAACCATGGAGGATGATCGAGGGCATGCCCAAGAAGCCGCCGCCTCCGACCTACGTTGAGCATCTGCTGTCCGAACTGGCGGACACGGAAGCCTCCTACTCTGCCGTGCTGGAAAGCTCCCAGGTCCGGGCACGGCAGATGAGCGGCGGGGGTGTCCAAATCATCGGGCACCCCTGGGCCTGGGTGCCGAGCGCTCCGGACACCGAGGCCCGCAGAATGGAGCTGCTGCGACAGGTACGTGACTGGGCACCCCGCTTCCGGCTCCTCTTCCCCCACCCCACGCCAGATGTAGAACGCCGCATGGACGACGCGATCGGCCTGCTGGAGGACTGGCTGGTCCGGGACGGCCGGGCGAAGCATCGCGCGCCTCGGGACATCCCCGGGGCGATGACCCGGCTGGGTGAGGCTGCCGCAGTGCTCCGTGAGCTCGTTGAGCTGCTACCGGATGACGACTGGCGGGTGCGCGTGGTCGTGGACACCAACACCTTGATGGACGACCCCGACGTGGCGATCTACGGGGACATCGTCGGCCCGCGCTACATGGTGCACCTCTTGCCCGTCGTACTGCGCGAGGTGGACGACCTCAAACGCAGCGGCACACGGCCGGAGCGCCGGGAGGCCGCGAAGAAGGCCGACAAGAGGCTGAAGGCGATGCGCGACAACGGCGACGTACTCAAGGGCGCACGAGTCGCGGGCGATGTCTACGCCGTCTTCGAGCACATCGAACCACGCTCGGAGGGCCTTCCCTCCTGGCTCGACCTGGACGTCCCCGACGACCGCTTCATCGCTTCCACGCTGCTGCTGCAGTCCAGGCACCCCGGCTCCAAGTTGTATGCCGCGACCAACGACATCAACCTGCAGACCAAGCTCGCCGCAGTCGGCCTCCCCTACATCGAAAGAGCCTGACCAGGGTCCATCCAACAGCCGCCGTGCCGCCCCAAACCAACTCACCACGAAGGAGCCGCATTCGCATGGGCGACGTCCCGACCCCCACGCAACGAGACCGAGCGATCTACCACCGGACCGGCCACTACATGGCCGACGTCGCCGAACTCCTCCTGCGCGACGGCTACCCCGTGATCCATGCAGGCTCCTGCCAGCCCGAGCACATGAACGACCTCGAAGATGACGGCGGCGGGTACGTCGACCTCGCTCCCGAGGTCCTCACCCAGGTGAACGGGGCGCACCAGAACGCCATGGAGCTGCACCTTGCATGGGACACCAGCAGCGGCTGGGCCCTCGTCACCGAGATCCCCAAAGCCAAAGACGTCACCCGCTGGATGGGAGCCGGCCTCACCCCGGCCCCCGAGAAGGTGGCTGGGTTCTTCCTCTCCGGCCTCCTGGACTTTCACAGCGCCGGCAGCGACGAACGCCCCTACTACCGGAAGCCCGGCCACGACCTCGACGGCCTGGCCGAACGCCTCGCGCCCTTCGACAGGAAAGGCTCCTTCAGGGATCGCTTCCACCATGCGCGGAACGCCGCAGCCGAGCGCCTGGCTATCGACGCCATGCTCTCCGAAGACACCGTCGTCTCCATTCCAGTGCGCGCCGGGGAACTCAAGGCCCTCCAGCAGCTTGCCCAGTTCGTCGATATGAGCGAGGCACTGCGCGGTGTCGCCGTACAACTCATCGCGGACCTGAAAGCCAGAGCGTCCTCAACGAGTGACGAGGGCCAGATCGAGTTCGTCAGGTCACACAGCACCGGAGTGGCACAGGCCAAGGAGATACGTCGGATAGGTCGCGGTCGCGGCTGATCCTTCCGCAGCGCAGTATTCGCACGGACCGAACCCAGCCGCGTTCGGTCCGTGCGAAGCGCTCCAATTGGTGGGCTCCTCTTCGCCTTGAGCTCAGGGGCGCGACTCCGCACGCGGCGTTGGCTACCCGTCCACGGCTGGCGTGACGGCCCGCCTGACGGGCGTGGCAGTAAAGATCCGGTGATGGTCTCCCGCCCGGCGGGAAGGACCCCGGATCACGCTTTTTCGCAGGTCAACGCCGGGGTTCCATGGGGCGATGATCAGCATGTCGGAGGTTCGCCCGGGGAACGGGTGGCGCTATCTCTTCCGCGGTGTGATGGTCGGCGACGGCCACCGCCCCGCGGGCAAGCCACTGCTCGCCGCCCAGGACGAAGCCGGTGTCCCGCCCGGAGTCTGGAAAGGCCGGGGCCTGGCCGCGGTCGGCCTCACGCCCGGGGACGTGGTGACCGAGCGGCAGGCCGAACTGCTTCTGGGGGAGGGCCGGCACCCGGACGCCGACCGGATCGAGCGCGAGCGCCTGGCGGAGGGCAGGAGCCCGGCGCAGGCCCGGCGGGCGACCGTGCTGGGCAGGCCCATCGAGCACAACCAGTCGCCCAAGACCGACAAGGCCAAGGAGCGCACCCCCTGGCTGGGCTTCGACCTGACGTTCCGGCCCCCGCCGACGGCACACATCGCGTGGGCGCTGGGTGACTACGAGACCCGCCTGGTGCTGGAGCTGTGCCAGGACATCGCCCGGGACAAGACGCTGGCATGGCTGGAGGACTCGGTCGCGGAGGTCCGCTGGAAGGGCGGCGGCAAGCACCGCGCCCGGGTCAGGGACGGGCTGATCGTCGCGGTGTTCCGGCACTACGAGTCGAGAGCTGCCGAGTCGAAGCCCCTTCTCCACGATCATGCGGTGGTGTCGATCCGCGTCCGACGGCCGGACGATGCGGGGACGTGGGGCAACCTGTCGGCGGACTCGCTGATGGCCCACATTGTCGCGGCCGACACTCTCTACACCCTCTACTTCATGGAGGAGGTGTCCGCCCGGCTCGGGTGGGCGTGGGAGCCGCGCGAGGTAACGTCCGGCCGCAGGCCCGTCATGGAGATCGCGGGCATCGACCAGCGGCTCATCGGCTGGCAGTCGACCCGCCGCCAGCAGATCGAGGACGCGCTGTCCGTCCTGACGGCCAAGTACGAGAAGAAGCAGGGGCACCCGCCGGGGGAGCGGGCCGGCTACGCGCTGGCCTGTCAGGCCGCCGACCAGACGCGCCCGCCCAAGCGCACGGAGCTGCTGTCGCTGACCGAGCTGCGCGAGCGATGGCGCGCCTCAGCGATCCGGGCCTACGGCGTTGACGTCATCGACCGTCTCGCGGAGCGGGCCCGGGCGGCGGCCGCGGCGGTGTGGGCGCGGGTGCGGCCGGTGGTCGACGTCGCCCTGGCCGCCGTCGACGTCGTCGCCGTGGTGTACGTGATGCGCGGCGCGTTCAAGCGCCACCACCTGCTCGCCGAAGCCCGCCGCCACCTCTCCTACGTCCTGCGCGGCCGGCCCCACCAACCAGGCTTGGACGAACAGATCGTGCAGGCGGTCGTCGACGACTACACCCGTCCCGTCGGCCGGGGCCGGATGATGACCGCCGACCTGCGCGCCCTGTACCCGCGCGACACCGAGGACCAGGCCGTGCTGCGCCCGCTTACCCGTAAACGTGCCGCCCCGCCGTACGAGCGGGCCCGCCTCGCCGCCGGTGCACTGAGGGCCAGAGTCCACGCGGTGCGCCGCGCGGACCGCCTGGGCTCCCGCCCACGGCCGCACACCGTCGCCGTGCCCGCTGCCTCGAAGTCCCGCCTGCGGCCGACCCGTACGGACCGGAAGGCCGACCGTGTCCCCGAGCAGGCGACCGACGTCGCCGCGATGGATCAGACCCGCCGGACGTTCGAGGCCGCCGCCAAGATGGCCGCCAAGCTCACCGACGGCGTCCGGGACCGCGCCGTCGCCCACGGCCCCCGACCGCAGCCCACCGCGCCGACGCACACCCAGCAGCCCGACGCTCAGCCTGCGCCGGGCCGAACCCCAGGAGTCGCATGAGCACCCCGGAACAACCCAGCTTCGAGGACGCCCTCGCTCGCGCCCGCGAAGCCTCCAAGGAGTGGGCCGCCGTCCTCGAGGAGCCGCCGCCCTGGGAGCCGGTCTGGAAGCGGCCCCGGAAGCCGAAGTCGAAGGCGGAGACGAAGCGAGAGCTGCGCAAGCAGCGCAGGCGGCTCCAGGACGCCGGCCGCCGTCGCCTCGCCGCCACAGAATCCCGCCGGCCCCGCGCGCGGCAGGGCCGGATCGGCAACGCCGCCGCCCGCCGTGACGCTCGCGCCTTGTCCCGGGTGCGGCACTCCACCGCCTGGCTGTGGTGACGAAGACGCCGTAGCCGATGCGCACCGCACCGGATGCCCTGCATCGTCATGCGCACCACGATGTCCCGCACCGCACCCGGTGCGCACCATCGACGATGCCCGGCACTCCCGCGCGCACCACGATGCACCGCACTCGATGTTCCGCACCGCACCGGTGCGCACGCCGTCCGGCCGAACCTTGACCAGGTGCGGCCGGACGCGCGTCGTTCCTAGACCAGCCTCGCTACCGGCACGTTTCCCCATGTCAGCATCCGTCCCGGCCGCCGATCAGGTCGCGGACAAGGGGGTGTGTGATACAGGCGCGCGGCCGGATTCCGGTGCGCAACACGTGCGGTGCGCGGTGCGGGTGGTGCGGTCAACCGGCCGGCGGTGGTGCGCACCGGATGCGCGCGGTGCGCACCACCGTTGTCCCCAGGTGCGCACTACACGATGGTCCGGCGCACCGGGTGCGCTTCCATCGCCTGCTCCATTCCGACGGCCTCCAACTGGCGGAGCACGTCGGCGACGTCGCCGTGCTCCTCGGTGAGGATGTTCTCGGTGAAGCGGACGATGGTCTGGGCGATGCCCGGCGGGAAAGCCAGGCAGGCGCCGTCGCCGTGGCACAGGACCTCCAGGAGCAGTCGCCCGAGCGCCGCTGCCAGGAAGGAGTGCGCGCACGGCTCCTCGTCACGGTCGTCCACGGCGGTGATCGGGATGAAGATGCGCGCGGCGACGTCCAGGAGCAGCCGGCGCATCTCGATGCCCGTGTCCTCGATGACCGCGCAGGCGGTGTCGATGTCCCCGGCCTGCATCGCCCGGATGTAGGCGAAGGCGCTGGCGATGTCGTCCGGTGCCATCGGAGCGAGCGGCGTGGTGACGGTGTTCTCGGGCATGACAGCTCCTCACGTACGGGCCGCCCCGCTGATCGCGGCGGCCTTGGAACTCATGCTCGGGGCGCGGCCCTGTGGACAGATTCCGCGCACCGTCGGTGAGTGCCACCTTGTGGCTGTCGCGCCGCGTTTCTCCTTGACCTGATCCGCTACGTGCGACATACCGCCCATTTTGATGGGGGAGAAATCTCCGTCCCGGCACGCTGAGCGACGACCGAGGAAAAGCCGCTGCCGGGTGGGGCGCGCCGCTGGGAGACTTCGGGGATGACCACGCAGCGGCTGCCGTTCCCGGTCCCGGACGAACGCGCCCACCTCTTCGTCGACAGCTACGCCGACATGCACGACCTCGTTGAGGACCTGGTCGTGCCCGACGGTGTGCCCGAGGCTGCGGCGACGGTCCTGCGTACGGCCCGCGAGCTGCTGCGCCAGTCGTACTACTGCTACGAGTTCTCCACCGTGGCGGTCATGCACTCCCTGATCGCGGTGGAGATCGTGCTGCGCGACCGCATCCCGGACGCGGGCAAGAAGCCGCTTTACCAGCTCATCAAGCAGGGGGCCGATGACGGGATCCTGACGGCCCGGCAGGCTGAATACCTCGACTACGGCCGGCAGATCCGCAACGGCATGGCGCACGGCCAGACCACGCACGCGGTGATGCCTCCGGCCGCGGCGGTGCCGATGGTGACCACCTCGTTCACGATCGTCACCGAGCTCTGTACCGCTTCCGCCTGATGATCACGTCTGGGTAAAGGCGTCCGATGGAATGTCACACGAGCAAGATCATCCGGACCTGTATTAGGTGACAGCGGATCTCTGTCGGGAGAGCCGCGCACCTGATGAGGAGCTCCACCGTGACGTACACCAGCAGCGCCCGGCAGCCCGAACCGGAGCCGCGCCCCACCTCGACAAGGGGTGCTGAGCGCACTGGACGGGGCCCGGAAAGCAGTGCCGTATCCAGTGCCGCGAACGATTCCAACGTCGTTCCCATCACCGCAGCTCACACCGCCCGCCAGGGGGCCTCCCGGCACGCTGACACCTCTCTCCCTTCCCCTGAAGTGCCAGCGAAGGGGAAGAAGTCCACTCCCACGGCCGGGAAGGTGCGGGCCGATGCGCTGCGGTTGCTGGGGTGCGTGCGGATAGCCACGGCCCGGCAGATGGCTCAGGTGATCACGGCGGAGGATCGGGACGGCCGGTCGTATGTGCGCAGGGCGATGAATGAGTTGGCGGAGCTGGGGCTGGCGGAGACGAACGGCAAGGACGGCAAGCATCAGATCTGGAACCTGACGGTGGCTGGGCAGAAGGCTCTGGCCGACGGCAACGAGCTGCCGCCCCGCCCGAAGGCCGGCACCGGTGCGAAGGCCGTGAAGGCCGGGTTCGGCCCGCACGGCGTCGCGGTGACGGACACGATCCTCGCCTTCACCGCCACGTTCCCCGCCGGCGGCCGTGAGCATCTGACCGACTGGCAGGTGGAGGTGAACCACGCCATCAAGGAGACCGGCCTGAGCTTCAACACCGACGCCGTGCTGGCCGTGCCGACCCAGACCAGCGAGGTGCGCCTCTTCGAGCTCGACAACGGCACCATGTCCCAGGCCCGCCTCGCCAAGGAGGTCTGGGACTACGAGCGTTACGCCGGGCACCGCGTCTGGGAGGGAGCCCGCGGCACCATCGGCCGCACGTTCCCGTTCTGGCAGCGCCACCGCTACACCCGCTCGGAGCGCTTCCCGCGGCTGCATGTCGTCCTGGCGGGCAAGGAGGAGCACCTGCTCGACAACCGCCTCCAGGCGCTCGCCGACGACGTGAAGGGCATCGCCATCGCGGTGTGGGTGAACACCCTGCCCCGGCTGCAGCGTGGCGAGTCCTGGTACGAGATCGGCGTCGACGCCCCGGACCGGCGCCACGACCGCTACGGAGCCCATAGGCCGCTGAGGGGGCGCAGCAGGCCCGCGGAGACGACGCCGCTCACCCACAGCCGTGGGGAGCGGCGTCCGACCAGCACGGAACACGACTGCACTCCACCGAAGGACCGGCCCTCCGATACGGTCGCGCTATGACCGACGACCTGCGCCCTCCCCGAACCACGTGGGAGTACTGCCTGTCCGCCGCTGACGAGCTGGTGCTGTGGCACATGCGGCAGGGCGAGGATGTCCCGGAAGCCGACCGGCCCCGGGTGGTGACGCTGATCGGCGCCGCCGCGTACGGCCTCGCCTCCAGCATCAGCCTGGACGGGCCCGACGTCGCCGGCCTGCCGCTCACCGGACCCGATGAGAGCCGGTCCGTCAGCGTCCGGGGCGTCCTGCAGCACCACGCCCTGCGCGCCCTTCAGACGAGCCCGTACGAAGTCCTGGGTGCTGCCGAGCGCGAGCAGCTGCTCGCCGCGTACGGCAGCCCCGTGTTCGACCTCGCGCGGGAGACGGCGGTCGCGGTCATCACCCACCACGCCCGGTCCTCCGGCCAGACGGGACAGCCCCACCCGACGATCAGGGACCGCGCGCCCGCGATGGCCGGCGCCCCGGCGGCCGGACCACGAGTGGACGTCGACGTGGCCCGCAGCCGCCAGCAGTACCTGACGGCGGCCGGGGTGATCTGGGTGGTCTACGACGGAGGGCTCAGCCGTCAGCCCGTCGTCTGCACCAACTGCCAGGCGCGCACCGGCCTGACGCTCCAGGCCGACGCCGACGCCGGGAGTGTCCGCGTCATCTGCCGGGAACTGCACACCACCCACGATCATCGCCTCACGGTCGCCGGGGTCCAGGAAGCGATCGCCCTCGCAGGGGCATCCCGGTCCGGGGACATCGAGATCAACGCGGGGGTGACGGCATGACCGGATTCCCCGGCCCCATCCCGATGCACGGCGACAGGGTCGAGATCCTGGCCAACACCTTCGTGGCGACCATCACCGGGAAGATCACGTCGCGGGCCGTCCTGCGCGACGGCCGCGGGTTCGTTGAACTCGTTCTGCCTGACGGTGACCCGCAGCAGCGCCGCGACCTGGAGCGGTCCGGGCGGTACCAGTACCGCCTCTACGACGGCGGTGTGCTGCTCTACTCGTCTCCGGACCTGCACGTGCATGAGACCCGGCGCGAGGGCGACGGGGCGCTGGTGGTGATGGGATCTCCCTGACCCCGTCCCTGACGTAGCCACAGTGGCGGGGCCGCCCGGCGGGACGGCTCCCGAAGTCGCCGCGCCACCGCCCGGGACGAAGAGTCCGAACACGGCTGCACGTCTGTGCCGGACCGTAGACAGGGTTCATGAGACGCAGCAGAGAAGAAGAACCCGCCTTGGACCTGCCGGGCAGCCTGTGGCACGCCCTGATCCGGCTCCAGCACACGCACCCCGACCCTGTGGGCCGGAAACCGCTCGCCCGGCCGGCCGGGCTGCTGTCCTTCACCACAGCCTCGGACACCATCCTCGCGGCCCGCGTCCATCTGTCCGGCGCGGAGACGATGGGAGAACTGCACGAGACGCTCCGCACCCTGACCGCCGGCCTTACCTACACCCACTTCGCCCGGCCCGACGTCGTGCTGGACGTCACGCTCGGCAGACGACAGGAACTCCCGATCCACGCGGAGCACACCATCGGCCTCACCCGGCTCTTCCAGAACGCTGCCGGCACCATCGGCGCCTGCAACACACCAGGCGGCGGCCGGTGCTTCCACTGCGAGGGGACCGGGCTTGCCCTCCCACTGTGGGAGCCGCAGTCGTCAGCCGACCACGACGTCGCGTAGTTCCCGTACAGCGCGCTCGTGGTGGTGCTGGGCGGGGATCGCCTCGTACAGGTCCAGGGCGCGGCGGCGGACCAGGCCGGTGCGGTAGTCGACGGGCAGGCCTGTCAGGGCGGCGACCGTACGGCGGCACGCCTGCTCGGTGTCGCCGTCGTGATGGGAGCACGCCGCCGCGTCGATGTTCAGCAAGGTGCGCGTCATGGTGCTGGTCGGCGCGGACAGTTCCAGGGCGCGCTCCTGGCTGACGCGGGCGAGGCGGGTGTCCCCGAGCGTGGTGAACGCGTGGCTGAGGTGGACGTGGTGCTTCTGCTCGCCGTACGTCAGCCAGGTGTCCGACCGCTCGCCCTCGGGGAGCCGGTCCATGAGGGCATCGGCGGCCCCGATCGCGGCGCGGGCCTGCTCGCTCTGGTGGTTGAGGGCGTAGGCGCGGGCAGCGACCGCGGCCGCCAGCGTCGCTGCGGCGGTCGGCCGGTGCCCGGCGACGTGACAGGCCCGTTCCGCGAGGCCGGCCGCCGCCTTCGGGGCGCCGTAGTTGAGCGGGACCATCGCCTCGCGGGCGAGGACCCAGGCGTGCAGCTGGTCGTCACCCGATTCGGCGGCGGCCCGGGCGGCCGTGGCGAACCAGGCGCGGGACTCCCGGCGGCTGCCCAGGTCGTGTAAGACGATCGCGGTCATCCCGGCCATCTGCCCGGCCGTACGGCACAACCTGGCCCGTACCGGTGCGGGTTGCGGGACGGTGAGCAGCGGGCGCAGGGTTGTGAAGTCGGTGACCAGGTCGGCCAGGACGCGGGTGGGCTGCTGTCCGTGGTAGCCGTACCCGTAGCTCTCGGCTGCCGCTTCCAGGTCGGCCAAGTCCTGGGGCATGTCGGGGGAGAGGGTCTGATCGACGTCGGTCCGGGCGGCGGTGAGGGCGGCGAGGGCCGGAGCGGTGAGGCCGGCGGCCAGTGCGCCGCGCAGCAGGTTGCGGCGCTTCATCGGATCATCTTCTCCATGGTGGGACTCCGTGCTGTGGGCGGCGGTGTCCTCCCAGGGTTGCGCAGCGAGCCGCAGTAGGTCACCGGGAATGCGCAGTCCGTCGGCGATTCTCTCGACAGTTGCCAGCGCGGTGACAGCTGCGGCGCCCCGGGCGATCTGGCTGACGCGATCGGATTTGAGCGCGCACGCCTCCGCGATCCGGTTGAAGGAGATCCCCGCGTCGTGGGCCATCGCGAACACCGTGGTGAAGTCCCGCTCGTACAGGGCCCGGACGAACACCGGGTCGGTCAGCAGGTGGCGCGGCACTTGGGCGGGTGACGGCGGTAAGTCGTCCACAAGTCCCCCAGAACTCCCGTGGAATGACAGTGCGTCAGCCCAACGACCATACCCACCGTGGGGGCCCCGTCACGGGGTTATCGCCCGCATGGTTCGCGGCTGTACTGACGGTGTTCGCGGCCGTGCCGTCCAGGGCCCGGCCGACCGATTCAGGAGGAGGGTCCTCATGCAGAGTCCCGCCACGCCCCCGCCCGCCACGTCCGGGCCGTCGACCGGCGGCCTGGTCCGCTCCCGCCGGGCGATCGTCGCCGCCCGGGGCCGCAACGCCATCCCCTCGGACGGCGGCGGCACCGGCAAGAGCGACGGCAACGACTGACGAGCGGGAGCCCTACGCGATGACGCACACGTCCATCGCGGCGTGCCTGGGCGAGGACTTCCTCGCCCAGGCACTGCACCGCGAATACCGCCACGTACCCGGCGCGCTCGATGTCGCCGGACTGATGACCTTCGGCGACCTCAACCAGATCCTCGCCAATCACCGACTGGAACCGCCGCGCATGCGGCTGTCCCGCGACGGCGAGACGCTGCTGGTCGGCGGCTACACCACGCCGGTGGCCACCCGCCGCCACACCGTGTGGCATCGCCTCCACCCGGCCGAACTGCACACCCGCCTCACCGAGGGCGCCTCCCTCGCCCTGGACAGCGTCGACGAACTCCACCCGCCCCTCGCCCGCCTCTGCGAAGCGATCGAGCGCGACCTGCGCACCCGCGTACAGGCGAACCTCTACGCGTCGTGGACCAGCACCGAAGGGTTCGGCGTTCACTGGGACGACCACGACACCGTCGTCGTTCAGCTGGACGGCGCGAAACGCTGGAGGATCTACGGCACCACCCGACCGTTCCCGCTCTACCGCGACATCGAGGACCCGGGCGAGGCGCCCACCGAGCCCGTCGCCGAACTGGTCCTCAAGCCGGGCGACGTTCTGTACGTGCCGCGCGGCGTGTGGCACGCGGTCTCCGCCGACCAGGGCACCCGCTCCCTGCACGTCACCTGCGGATTGCAGACCCACACCGCGACCGACCTGATGGCGTGGGTGTCCGAGCAGCTGCTCACGCACGAGGACTGGCGCCGCGATCTGCCGCTGCTCGCCGCCCCGGACGTCCAGGCCGACGCCGTGGACGGGATGCGCAAGCGGCTCGCCGAACTGCTGGACGACCCGACGCTGCTCGCCCGCTACCGGGCCGCGATGGACGGACAGGCCGTCGGCAGGATGGTGCCGAGCCTGCCGTACATCGACGGCGTCCCCGTCGACGGCGCTCTGCGGGTCCGGCTGACGACCGCCCGCGCCGTGCTGGAGGTCGGCGAGGACGCGGCGACGCTCTCCGCCGCCGGGAGCACGTTCGAGTTCGCACCCGAGGCGGAGGCGGTGCTGCGCCCGCTGGTCGACGGCCGCACCGTGGATCTGGCCGCGCTCGCGGAAACAGGCGGCCTGGATGTGGAGGACGTCGCCGGGCTGGTCCAGGAGCTCGTTGCCGGACAGGCCGCGACGGTGGGGAGCCTTCTGTGACAGCGGAGCTCGCTCTGGGCACCTACCGGTGCCGGGCGATCCCGGAGGCGGCCGTCCGTGCGGCCGCCTCCGGCGCGCAGTGGATCGACACCGCCCCCAACTACGCCACCGGCCGCGCTCATGACTTGCTGGCCCCGGCCCTGGCCGCCCACCCGGCCTTGCGGATCGCGACGAAGGCCGGGTACTTCACCGCAGCCACTGGTGCCGATGCCGTGAACGCCGGTGTTCTCACCGAGGACCAGGCGGTGGTCGGGCACAGCCTCGCCTCGCAGTACGTGCGCTGGCAGATGGGCCGCAACCGCGAGCAGCTCGGACGCGAGCGGCTGGACCTGGTCCTGCTGCATAACCCGGAGCGCGCCCACCCCGGCGACCGCCTGGCCCTGCACCGCGCGATGCGGGAGGCGTTCGTCGTCCTCGAGGAAGCCGTGGCCGCCGGGCACGTGGCCGGGTACGGCATCGCCACGTGGGCTGGTCTGGAAGAGGAGGCGTTCACGGTGGGGGAGCTGCTCGCCCTGGCCGCCGAAGCCGCGGGCGGCCGGCACCACCTGGTCGCGGTTCAGATGCCGGTCAGTCTGGTGATGATGACGCCGATCGCGCAGGCCTTGGACGGCCGGGGGCCGCTCCCGGCCGCAGCCGGGGCGGGGCTGCGGGTGATGGCCTCCGCGCCGCTGCACGGCGGTGAGCTCCCCGGCATCGTCGATCAGGAGCTCGCCGACCTCATCCGGCCGGGCCTGACCCCCGCACAGGCGTGCGTCTTGGCGGTCGCGTCATGCCCAGGAGTGACGGACGTCCTTCTGGCCGCCTCCGGTGCGCCACACTGGAGTCAGGCGGCCGACGCCGTCGCCCAACCCTCGCTGACCGCCGCCAAGTTGCGGGAGATCACTGGTGTACTCGCCTCCCCCTGACCCGGACACCGAACAACGCATGCGCGCCCGTCACGTCCGCGCCGCGAAGGCCCTGGACGTACGAGTCGAGCCGGGCGGGGAGTTCTGGGGTTGGGCCGGGCGCACCCTGGGTGCCCCGGCCCGCACCGCCACCGGGCAGTCGGCGTGGCTGCGGCTCGTGTCCTCCCCCGAGGGCAAGGCGTCGGGGAAGCTGTGGGACGGCGCCCTCGACGCCCAGCACGTCTTCGGGGACCTCGACGGGCGCCGGCCCGCCCTCCTGGCTGTCCACGACGCCGTCGACGACACCACCGCCTACCGGGCGGAGCTGTCGGCCCGCGTCGACCAGCCGGTTCTGTCCGACGACCCGGTCCTCCAGCGCGACCTTCAGCTGCCGGACTCCTGGTGGGAGGACCTCGCCGGGACGCTGGAGAAGGTGGCGGCCGTCGACACCGACCGTATCGCCGTACGACAGCAGTACATGGACCGGGCGATCCCCGAGTTCGTGGGCATCCCGGCCCCGGCCGTGACTCGCTGGACTGCCGCCCACTCCGACCTGCACTGGGCCAACGTCACCGCACCGCTGAGGATTCTCGACTGGGAGGGCTGGGGGCGCGCTCCGGAAGGGTTCGACGCCGCCACGCTCTACGCCTACACGCTGCTCCAGGAGGACGTCGCGGCCCGCGTCCGCGACGCCTTCCCAGTGTTGGGTAGCCCGGCTGGCCTCGCCGCCGAAGCGACCGTGTGCGCCCAGCTGCTCCAGACCGTGAGCCGCGGCGACAACCTCACCCTCGAAGACCAGCTCCGGCACTGGTCCGAGGAACTCCGCCGCCGCTGACGAATCAGCCCGCCCAGCCGATGTCACGGACCTCGATCGCACCAGCGTGCGGCATGAACTGGATCCAGCACTGTCGGCCGAACGCCTCCCGGATCTCCTCCACCGAGCCCGGGTCACGGACATCGGGCCAGGCCCTCGGATCCATCCGCGCGACTTCCACGAGCGCCAGCACCTCCTTCCGGGCCCGGTCGTCCGGCAGCTGCGCCATGACCTCCACCGCAAGTTCTTCCACCACCACGCCGTACCGCATTCCGCACACCCCCGTGTGATCGACTCGGGCAGCAGCGTACGAAGGAACCGCTGATCGCGTTCGGGCCTGTGGATAACCCAAGGCGGTGGGGCGCGGGGACGACGAAGGCCGCCGTGGTCGGGGCGACCACGGAGACCCGACCATGAAGCCGACCACGACTCCCGCCCGCACCGCCGACAGCCCGACCACGGCTGGTCAGCACGGTGCGGGGGTCTCCCTCCTGGCGCCTCCACCCGACCGCGTAGGGTCCGGCACATGGCGACCATCAACGAGGTGCTGGCGGCGCTCGCCGAACTGCGCAGCGATCTGGAAACCCACGCCTGGCAGCCCGATGAGCACGAGCACGACCTGGCGACAGCGATGCGCGCGGAAGGCGGAGCCAGCGCCCACGCCGTACGGGTCGGGCTGCGCGCGGCCGGCCCCGAGGTCTCCCACGGGCGGCTCGCCCCGGTCGCAGCGCGGTGCGCCGCGATCCTGGACTCCCCGACCCGTGCCGCGTCGCAGGACGGACGCGAACTGCGGCTTGCCCTGGACGATGTCCTGGACCTGGTCGTGCGCGCGACCGGCGAGCAGCTCCAGATCCTGGGCACCCGATCGCAGGGCGACACCGTGACCAGCCCGCCCGGCCGCCGCTCCACTCCATAAGGCCCGGTGTTGCGCTGAGTGTTGCGGTAGAGGTTGCGCCAAGTGTTGCGCTGAGTGTTGCGGCAGGTGTTGCGCTGGCCTCCACAGCGCCCCGAAGTCCGCCCAGGTCACCACGGGCGTACGGCGTGGTCGGGTCGCTGACATCCCCGTTGCGACCCCCTTCGACCATGCGCTGGCTGGAGTTGAGGATGAGGGAGGGCGGGATGGGCGGCGCGGACGCAGCCGGGGATCGGGGCGCGCTCTTCGGTGTTGCGCGTCGGCGGGGCCTCCGCGCCAGGCCGCCGTCAGTGCGGCGGTGACGTCAGGCGGGGGACGTCGGCGGGGGAGAGGTCAGGGCGGGCACGGTGCCAGCGTGCGGGATGCCGCCACCGGCCGGAGGCGTCGCGGGCGACGTCGACGCCGACTTCCACCACCAGCTCGGGTTCCACCAGCGTGACGTTCAGCTTCTCCTGACTGCCCCACCCGGCGCTGAACGACCAGCCTGTCCACGGATGACCGCGCTGCCCCGCAGTGAGCAGACCGGCGACCGCCGTACCTGCCGCCCGGGCGAGGGTGGTGGTGCGGCCGACGTACTGAAAGCGGCCTTCGGTGTCGTACCTGCCGAGCAACAGCGTGCGGGGAGCGGCCAGAGAGCCGGTGATCGCGCCGACGACCGCCTCGCCCGTCTCGCGGACCTTGAATTTCTCCCAGCCCCTCACCGACGGGCGGTAGGCGCCGTCCAGCCTTTTGAAGACCACCCCCTCCATCCCGACCGACGCCCACGTCAGCCACTCGCGCACGACGTCGGCCTCGGTGGTCGACGGGCACAGCGCCCACGGCGCGATGAGCCGGCGGGCGGCGAACACCGACTCCAATGCGGCCCTGCGCCGCCGATACGGCCACCCGGTCGTGTCCGTCCCGGACAGCCGCAGCAGATCGAACGCGACGAAGTGGGCCGGCCACTCCTGAGCCGCCCGGGCGGCCCCGGCACCACGCCGGGCAAGCCGGTTCTGCAGCCGCTCGAACGCGAGGCGGCCCGCGGCGTCCCATACGATCAGCTCGCCGTCCAGCGCGGTCGCGTCCGGGAGCTGCACGGCCCCGGCCACGACCTCCGGAAACGACGGCCCCATTTCGGTGCCGCGCCTGGAGCGCAGCACCACCTGGTCGGCGTCGACGGAGACGAGAGCCCGAAATCCGTCCCACTTCGGCTCCGCAGCACAGCCAGGCCGCAGATCGGGCACGGACACGGGGGTGGTCAGCATCGGCTCCGGCAGCGTCCATGTCACCTCCCATCCCTTCCGCTCGCGCAGGACACGGCTCCGGCTGTGACGGCCGCCTTCCCCCGTTCAGCGGTACGGCCGCCCTGAGCGGTGCTCGTTGAACGGACATGACCACCACGCTCTTGGCGCCCCTGTGCCGCCACGCCCCTGAACGAGGCCACCGCTGCCAGCCGTACAGCGGCTTCGACGACGGCGACGGCTGGCACCACGACGGACTCATGGTCGATCCCGAGTTCCCGCTCCTCTACAAGCGCGACCCGTGGTGCTGGTCGCCCGAGCTCGGCTTTCACCGCTCGCGCACGCCGAACGTCCCGCACCGCCTGACGGGAATCACGGGAAGGAAGTTCGTCAGCAACAAGGGCATGCAGATGTGGCAGGCCCTCCGGCTCGGTGCGGGCTGGGGCATCAGCAGCGAGCCGTGCGACGACGGCCACTGGACCGAACAGACCTGGCGGGTCTTCGAAGCCGTCGACTACCGGTGGAGCGGGGATCTGGAGCCGGTCGCCCGGCTCGGCCAGCTGGTCGGCCGCCACGTCGACAGCGGCGGCCAGGACCGCATCGCCGCCGACGACGCGCTTCTCACCGGATGGTTCCGCGACGCGATCCTCGAGTTCCTGCCCCACCCCGGCCTCGGTGAGTGGAACGACGTCCTGCTGCGCGCATGCCACGGCCAGGGCGAACAGGACCGCGACTGGGTCCAGCAGCAGATCCCACCGGAGCCGACGCACCGCCGGCAGCGGCGCCGCGAAGAGCCGCGCGTCTACGTCTGGGAGTACATGACCCGGACTTCCCAACACAACGGCGGCATGCGCTCCATCAGTGCCACGTTCCGAATGACCGAACCCACCGACACCCAGGCGATGGAGTGGATGACCGCGACCATGCGCCACGCGCTGCGCTGGGGCGGTTCGCTCCCGACCCCGGCCTGACGACCGCCGGCCCCATGTCCGGGCAGAGCCGCCGCCCACCCGCCGACAGCACGAAGCCCCGGGCTACAACGCCCGGGGCCTCTCAGTGCACTTCGCTTGACCACCCGGTTCAACGACCAGCCGCGGCCGGTGTCACGCCCACTCCATGCCCAGTTCCCGCAGCGCGTCCAGCTGCTCCTGGGTGAGCCTGTCCCGCCTAGAACGGACATTCGATGTCCATACACCTAGCTTGATCACTACCGGCTCTGTCTCGCCGTCGACGGCGATCTCTTCAGCGTGGCCACGCGGAACAGGCCGGTGGGCGCCTTCCCGTTCCACCCACTGCGCGAGGGCCGCCAGGCCGCGCTGGAACGCCTGCTGCGCCTTGCCCGGGCCCTTCGTCGCACGCGTGGCCGCCGGGGCGGGAGACGGCGCCTCAAGCGGCTGTACGCCCAGCTGGGACAGCCGTTCCTGCTGCTCGGTGGACAGCTGCGCCCAGGTGCCCGGATTTTTCTGCCTCTCCAGCCACCGACCGATGTCGTCACCGTCCATCAGCACGCCGGGCTGGATCTCGGGCAGGACGCCGTCGGCGTCGACGAGGTCGGCGAGGACGCGGTAGTGGCGCTGCCAGTCCAGCGGCCACGGGCAGTCCCAGTCCGAGTCGATCGCCGTCAGCTGCTGCGCGCGTTCTGCCGCCCGTTCCGGGTCCTTCCCGAGACCGCCCTTGCGCCGGAGATTGGCGACATGCTGCCCGATGGGCACCATCGCGTCGCCCTCGCCCCAGACCTGGTCCTGACGCGGAGCAAGGTGCCCGGTGGCCCGCCGGTAGGACCGCAGCGCGGAGATTTTGGTCTCCCAGGCCTCCTCGCCCGGCTCCCACACCATCCCGGCCTCCGGCGCGTCCAGCAGCTCCTTGCGCCGCGGCTCCAGCTCCCCGGCCCTCAGGGATTTCCGCTGTTGGTGGATCCATCGCCCAAGCGGAAATGCCTTCGTGACCCCGACTTCGACCTCTACGTCGTAGGGAACGGCGTAGAGCCCGGTGATCTCGTTCTCCGCCCGCCAGCGGATGAGGGCCTGGTAACCCTCCAACCAGACGAGGCTGTCCGGCCGGTACACCCGCGTACGCAGGAACGCGGCGATGGTCGCCGCGTCGCGGGGAGTGCTGAAGTGGAGCAGGGCCGATTCGGCGGCGGCCTGGGTGTCGTCGTGCGCCTGGTCCTCGCCGTCACCCTCCCCGCCGGCGCCGACGATCCGGCCTTCCTCATCCCGCTGCACGTGGGCCTTGCGCTGCTCCCTGCCCCGGCTGAGAGCGCGGGAGGCGAGCTGCTCAACGAGTCGGTCATCATGACTGCGGAGCCCTTGGAGGATCGCGACAAGGGGGCGGAAACTGGCGCTGGCGACCATGTCGGTCGGGTCCTCGTTCGGCTCCAGGAAGATCGGCACGATGATCCTGGCCACCTTGGTGGAGCCGTCGCGGTTCAGCCTGAGTGCGCGGCCGATGTTCTGCACGATCTCCACCTGCGAGCCGCGGGTGTCGGCGAAGCAGATCGCCTCGACACCACGCTCGCCGGTGATGTCGACGCCTTCTCCGAGAACGCGAACGCTGGCGAGGAAGGCCCGGTGCACACGCCGGTTGTTGGCGTCGATGCCGTTGGCGAACTGCCGCAGTGCCTCCCGGCGTTCGACCACCGTGTGGTCGCCGCACAGCCACGCCGACCACACCCGGTCCGGCGGCACGTGGCGGCCGGCCTCCAGGCCGTAGAACTCCGCGTCGATCGACGACGCGGGCAGCTCCTTCTCCGCCTTGACCATGGTCTCGTCATCGGTCTCGGTGACGTACAGCTCGGCAGCGGTCCTCGGCAGCGCCTCCGCGAACGCGGCGGCTTCCTCCACCTTCTGATGGAACGTCATGACCGTACGCAGGTTGTAGGCCGCCGCGTGTTCCAGGAGCGCGGTCTGCAGCAGGGCCAGGCGCCGGCCCCGCTGCGCTTCTTCCGACTCCCCAAGGACGGGGGAGGGGTCGCGGATCTCCAGGACGTCGATCTCGAAACCCGCAAGGATTTCGCGCTCGATGGCCTCCGAGAGCCCGAGTTCAGCACCAGGCAGCCAGGCGCCGAAGGTTCCGTCCGGGTCGTCGGCCATGCTCGCGATCTCCAGCTCCTGGCCGTCCGTGCCCTTCTGAGGCCGGGGCGCGGCGAGGATGCGGGGGGTCGCGGTCAGGTAGAGCCGGAAGTCGGCGGGGATGCGGGCGTTGTCGTGGATCGCCGCCCACGGCCTGCCAAGATCACCTGCGGTTCCGTGTGCCTCATCCACTAGGGCGAGCGAAAAACCGTCCATGCGCTGGCCGTACAGGCGCTCTCCGCCCGCCAGAGCGGCCTCCAGCGGCCCGCGAACGCGCCCCTGGCCCATCGGGTCGTCGACGTCCTCGCGGTCCACGAGAGAGGCGTACGTGGCGAACACGATGACCGGCCCGTGGGCGGCCCACAGGGCGAGCTGGATCGGGTTGGTGGTGGTGCGCACCCCCAGCTCGTTCAACACCGGGTCGCTCTCCAGCGAGCACACCGCGACCATCGGGGAGCGGTGACCCACCGCCCGCCACGCCTGGGCGGTCTGCACGAGCAGGTCCAGGGTCGGCACGGTCACGAGGATCCGGCCCTCGGGGAAGCACTCCAGCGCGCTCGCGGCAGCCATGATCGTTTTGCCGGAGCCGGTCGCTGACACGATCGTGCCACGGGTGCGATCTCTCGGCTTGGTGTCGGTAATGGTGAGAGTCGGTGGTGCTGGTCTGGTGGTGTGCTGTGTCTGCGCTGGTCAGTGGGGTGTTGGGGTGGGGCCGGCACTGTCATGAGGTGAGAGGTTGGGGGTGGGTGTTGCTGTCGTGGGGCTTTATCTCATGGCAGCTGATGCTGTCTCAGTTTCGTGAGTTCTGATGCGATGTGGTGGGTGGGGCCGGTGTGATCGTGGGGTGGATCAGGGTGTAGGGGCCGGCCGGGGGGCTGGGCTGTCGAGGGCGTTGGTGGTGCGTCGTTTGCTGGAGCGGCAGCAGGCGGGGGAGTTGGCGACGCGGCATGTGCGTGCGGTCGCTGAGGTGGTGGGTGCTTCGGAGCGTACGGTGTGGCGCTGGCTGGAGCAGGCGAAGACGACGGGGCGTGTGGAGGCGCCGGTCCGGCGGGGGTACGCGGTGTCGGACGAGGTGTGGGAGCTGTTGGGTGAGGCGGGGGGCAATGTTTCGGAGCTGAGGCGCCGGCTGGTGGCTGCCGGCGGTGAGGTGCCCATTCCGTCGATGTCGACGTTGAGCCGGGTGATCCGCAGGGACCGTCGGGCGGGGCGGGCTTTGCTGACGGGGCGGGAGCCTGAGGTTGCCGGGTCGCGCCGGTCGGATCCCCTCAGCGAGCTGGGCCTGGACGTGGTGGCCGAGAAGGGTGGCGGTGGGCAGGTGTTTCTGCGGGAGCAGAAGCATCTGGCGCAGGTCCCGGTCCTGGTGCCGGGTGCCCAGGTGGTGCACACGCCTGCTGTGCGGTCGGTGCTGCGGACGGTCGCGCACGCGGCCGCGGTGGGGGCGGTGGTGTGTTTGTACGGCGACGCCGGCCAGGGCAAGACCGTCGCGCTGCAGTACGCCCTTTCCCAGCTGCCGCACCCGGCCAGGGTCCGCCGGGTCCACGTCGGTGTGCACCCGACGGTTCCCGAACTGCGCCGGGTACTCGCGGACGCCCTCGAGCTGGGCAGGCGTCTGCCGCGCGGGGCGGGGGAGGCCGACTTGATGCTGGTGAACGCGTTGAGGCAGCCCCGCGTGCTGGTACTGGACGAGGCACAGCGCCTTCCGGGACCGGCGCTGGAGTTTCTGCGCGGGCTGTGGGACCACCCGGACACGGACACGGCACTCGTGCTGGCGGGGGCGGGCAGTGAACGGGCGCTGCGCCGGGTGCCTGCGCTGGCCTCTCGGGTGCTGACCTGGGAGTTGGTGCCGCGTCTTCGTCCGGGTGAGGTGGCAGCGGCGATGGCGGCCTTCCACTCGCTGTGGGAGGGGGTGGCCGAGGACGATGTCGTGTGGGTGGACGAGCATGTGGGCCACGGCAATTTCCGGACCTGGGCGAAGCTCACCTCGCACCTGACCGCCGAGATCTACGGCAAGAGCCGTGCGGTAGTGGACCGCCGGATGCTGGAGCGGGCCTGCTCACGGCTGATGGGGCCGCTGTGACCGGCGCCTTGGGGCCGGGAGGGGGCGCTTCCCGCTCCGGCGTGCACGGGGACGGTGCGGACGCGCGGGGAGGCCTGCCTTCTTCCTCCTTGTCGGCGCTGCGCGGTCCTGCCGTGCGCCGGCTTCTCGCCCTGCGGCAGGAACAGAAATTGACCTCCCGTCATGTACGGCTGATGGCGGAGTCGTTGGAGGTGACGGAGCGCACGGTGTGGCGGTGGCTGGCCGCCGCCGAGCGTGACGAGTCCGCGGCCGCGGAGCCTGGGGCACGGGCCCAGAGCAAGGACCGCTTCACCGTCACCTCGGAGGTGCGCCGCCTGCTGGCCTTGTGGAAGGGCAACGTCGCGGCGGTCCATCGTGAGCTGACCGCTCGCGCGGTCAGGGGCGAGGGAGAGCCGCCTCCGTCGATTCCGACGCTGCACCGTGCGATCCAGCGGGACCTGACGCCGGGGGAGCGGGCCGGACTTGCGAAAGGCGAGCGGGCGGCGCGCAAACACGATGTGTTCCTGGCCCGGCCGCGGGGTTGGCGCAACCAGGCATGGGAGACCGACCACATGCAAGCCCCGGTGCTGGTCGACGTCGACGGCACCGCCCGCAGACCGTGGATCACCTGGTTCACCGACTGCGCGACGAACGCGATCACGGGCGTCGCTGTCACGCCGGTGCATCCGTCGCGGGAGTCGGTGCTGTCCGCACTGCGCTCCGCGGTCCTGCGCGAGGACCCCTACGGCCCGTTCGGTGGCCTGCCGGAGAAGGTGCGTGTGGACCGTGGCAAGGATTTCCTGTCCAGGACGGTGACCGCGGCGTTCGATCTGTTGGACGTGACGGTGGAGGACCTGCCCGCCTACACCCCGCACCTCAAGGGCACCGTGGAGGGGCTGAACCGGGCGGTGGAGAGCATGTTCCTGGCCGCGCTGCCCGGCTATGCCCGCCAGCCGCGTCCCGGCAAACGGGCTTCCCGTCCGAAGGACGAAGTGCTGCTCGGCTTCGAGGACTTCACCGCCCGGCTGCTGGCTTGGACTTCGTGGTGGAACACAGAGCACTGCCCCGCGCCGCTGCGGGGCCGGACGCCTCTTGAGGCGTGGCAGGACGATCCCACCCCGCTGCGGGACGTGCCGGCCACGGATCTGTGGACGTTCACTCTGGAGGACGCCGGCACCCGCACCCTGAGCACCCGCGGCATCCGTTTCAGGAGACGCGACTATGTGGGTGCGTGGATGACCGGGCAGGCCGGGATCCAGGTCCGGGTCCGTTTCATGCCCCACCACGACCACCGGATCGAGGTCTACCACGCGGCCACCGGCCGCTACCTCGGTCCCGCGGATCTGGCCGACCGGGCCACCGAGGAACAGGTCAGCGCCGTACGGCGAGCACGGGCCGCTCGCTCCCGCCGTCTGAAGAAGGACCTGGAGGCTTCCCAGCGCGAGCGCTACGCCGCCGTGAACCAGCCCGAGGCGCCCCGGCGGCTCGGTGCGTTGACCACCGCGCAGGCCGAGGCCGAACTCGCCCAGGCCACCGACACCGACCTGTCGCAGCTGTCGCTGCCGGACCTCATCCCGCCCGCCGCGCCGCCGGCCGGGTGGCGTACCCCTGCTTCCCTGGCCGCGCTGACCACGCCAGACCGGCCCACCTCGCTCCCGTCCGGCCGTGATTCCGCTTCCGCCCCGGACGGCCCCGACGGGCGGGCCGCACGTCCCACCACCGACAAAGACGGAGACGCCTCGTGACCGCGGCCACCTACCAGTACGTCGACCTGCCCGACGCCTCCGTGGTTACCACCCGGGCCCTGCTCACTGCCCGGGAGAACATCTCCGACACGGTCGCCGCCCGCGCCATGATGTGCATCCACGGCGGCGCCGGCTTCGGCAAGACCCTCGCCGTCAACACCTGCCTGCGCGCACTCGAGCCCGGCGAGGACGTCCGCAAGATCACCTTCCGTGCCCGGCCCACCGCCCGCGCGGTGCGCTACGAACTGTTCACCGCGCTCGACCTGCCCGGCGAACCGCCCCGCCACCCCAGCGAGTTCGACCGCCTGCTGAAAACCGCGTTGGCCGAGCGCCCCCGCGCCTTCCTCGTCGACGAGGCCCAGTGGCTCAACGGCGAGGCGTTCGAATACTTCCGCTACCTGTGGGACGAACCCTCAACCCAGCTCGCGATCATCTTCGTCGGCGGCGAGGGCTGCCACACCGTGCTGCGCCGCGAACCGATGCTCTCCTCCCGCATCTTCATCTGGCAGCACTTCACCCGCCTCACCCCCGGCGAGGTCCTGGAGGCCATTCCGCTGTTCCATCCGGTGTGGGCCGACGCCGATCCCGACGACATCGCCTTCGCCGACCAGCACGCCGCACACGGCAACTTTCGCGCCTGGGCCCAGTTGACCGCCCACACCTGCACGGCCCTGACCCGCACAGGCCGCTCCCGTGTCGATCAGGAGCTGCTGCGCTGGGCCTTCAGCCGCCTCGCCTGACCACCACGCCGCCATGCCGCCTGCCGTGCCCCCGCCGTCCGTCGCCGTGGTCATCGACCCGGGCGACGATGCGGTTCACACGCACACCGCCCTGGCCGCCCACCATCCGCCCTCCGGGCGGATCACCCTGCACCCCGGCCCGGGCACCACCAGCGAGACCGGCCTCGCCCACGACCTTCTCGCCGCACTGGGCAAACCGCCCCTGCTCCCGGGGCGTTTCCCCGCCGGCCGTCAGCCCGCCTGGGAAACCGCCACCGCCTGGATCACGGCCCTGCCCGTCACCCGGCTGACCGTCCTGCGCGCCCACCGCCTCACCGCCCGCCGCACGATGCGCCTCCTGCAGTTGCGCGCCCTCACCGGCATCCACCTGACCCTGGTCTGCCACCGCCCCCACCTGCCCGCCGCCCTGCACCAGGCGCTGCAGACGGCCGACTACTGCGTCACCGCCGACTTCCAGGCTGCCCGCCGCCATTACTACGGTGCGACCGCTCCCGTACCCCAGTCTGTTGACGAGCCAGCCCGGCCGGCAGACCGGTGGCTCACCTTGCCCGTGCTGGACCGTCTGGTCTCCTACGACAGCCCCGCTCCATGTACCGCCCCGTGCACGCCGCCGCCGATCGTCTTCCGGCACCGCCCGCCACCCGCACCCCTCACCCAGCAGACAGCCCAGGAAGCCGCCCGGCGCCTGGCCTCCGTGACCGCCCACCCCCGCCTGGCCGCAGCTCTCGCCGCCGCGCTCTTCACCGGCGCCTCCTTCCAGCAGCTCGCCACCGCCCGCCCCGGCGACTACGACGACACCGCAGCCACCCTGGCCCTGCACGACCGCACCCGCTACACCGACGGCTGCGCTACCTACGGCGTGCCGTCGTGGGCGCGCGTCTTCCTGAAGGCCGCCGTGTGCTTCGCCCGGCTCGCGCCCGGCCAGGACCAGCATCTGCTGACCGGCCCTCACGACCGCACCCACCTGCTGCGCGTGGCCGAGGCCGCGAGGCTTCGCCCGCCGCAGCCGTCCGCCGGCCAGCGCACCGGCCGTATCCAGTGGGACTGGCGCGAACGGAAGGAAGCACAGTGCTACGACGCGATGCTGACACGGCACCAGATCCCGCCCTCGTCCTGAGCCCGAAGCCAGGCGCACGTCAGTCGATGGAGAAATCGGCGAACTCCACGTCGGTGAAGGCGATCCCGAGACCGTGAGCACGTCGGCCTCCGTCCCGGAAATAGGCATGCCCCAAAGCACGGGCGAGGATCACCAACTGCTGCTGCTCGCCCCCGCCGGCATCCCGGGCGGCGAACAGCTCGCGGGCCACTTCTCCCGACAGGTACTGAGTGATCAGCCGTACCCGCGGATCGTCCGACGAGCCTGCCGGAGCGGCGAATCCGAACCGCGCCCTGGTGTGGAAGACAAACCCGTCGGCCTCGGCCCGGGCCCGTCGACGGGCGCGCACCAGGGGCTGCCACCGTGCCCTGACAGCCTCATCGATCAACCCCGCATGCACGGCACTGGGACGGCGGCGCATTCCCGGCCGGGTGGTGACCCACCTCTGTACCGTGCGCTGGGAGATCCCCAGGAGGACAGCCACGTTCTTTGTGGAGCCCTTCTCCGCCCTGAGCAGGAAACGCACAGCGGCATCCCTCGCAGGCACAGGGCGGGTCAGCAACGCCCGCTCGAGCCCTTTGACGATCTCACCCATGCCCGCCCCCGAGCGTTCCTCCACCGCGATGGCTGGTGCACGGCGGCCGTCTGCTTTCCCAGATCTCTCACACCAAGCCGCTCTCCCCGGCCAGTTCAGGCATAGCCAAGACACCAACGCAGGCCCTCGGCTAAAGAGCCAGCAGTAACCCAAGCCCGAGAACGCCCTTCCCGAAGCAACTGTGAACCCGCAACCGTCATTTACGCCATCCGTACGTGTTTGGTACGCGAAAAGTGCGCTTCGCGCTAGGGTTGCGGGACAGGAGGTGCTGCATGTCCGAACTGTTCGACGCGGTCGACGCGCTGGTCGCGTCCCGCTCCCCGTTGCCGCCCCCGGCGGAACGCAAGCGGCTGCGCCAGGCGCACGGTCTGACGCTGGACGAGGTGGCGGCCGCGCTGCAGGTGCGGCGGGCGACGGTCGGCGGCTGGGAGGCCGGCAAGACCGAGCCGCGGCCGCCGGAGCGCGACGCATACGCCCGCATGCTCAAGCAGCTCGCCCAGCTCTACCCTGCCAACGCCCCGGTGCCCTCTGAGGACACGGCGGTCCCCGAGACGCCTGCCGTCCCGGCCGTTCCTGCGCCATCGGTCGCTGAACCGGCCCAAGCTCGCACCGAACCCGCAGGCCCGATCCCGGAACTTGCTTCCGAGGACACCGCGCTGCGCCCCGCCGCCGTGCCGCATCCGGTGGCCACGACCAGGCCGACGCCACGTCGGACGCCCGCGCGGAAAGCCGCCCCCGCTGGCAGCCCAGCCGGTGGTGCCGATGTGCGGTTCGAGAACGGCCCGCTCGCGGTCGTCGACGTCGCAGATGGCCAGGTGCTGGCGTACTGCGTCGGCGGCTTGGTCCTGGACGTACCGGCGAAGTCGATTGCGGCCCTGGTGGAGTGGACGCTGTGGGAGGGGCGGCTCGGTCAGCCGAAGTTGTCGGGGCCGGGCAAGGACGGCGATCCGCTGCTCGTACTCACGGAGGCTGCCCTGGAGCACTACGGCCTGCCGATCGCCCTCACCCAGGAAGAGCGGCTCGCCGGGCGGATCCCGGAGGGGCACAAGGTCATCAAGCAGCTGGCCCGCGCGGAGTGGAAGCTGACGAAGCGAGGGTTCGGGCCGTGGGCGAGGATCTACCGCCCCGCCACGGGTTCGGAGCGGGCCTGCGTCCAGCTGTGCATCCCGTCCTGGCAGGCGCTCGACACCCGCCATTGGGCCGACGCCGCCCAGCTTCCGCCCGCCGAACTTGCCCAGTTGCTCGGTACGTACGCGTCGAGGGTGATGACGCCGCGCGGCTCCACCGCTGTCACCGGCCTGGAGCTGATGACCGCCCTGCATCCGCCGACCCGCGCCTCCGAGCCCGATGAGACGGGTAAGCGGCACTCCGAGCACAACCCCGGCTCGCTGGGCAAGGATCCGGTGGACTGCGCACCGTGCGAGGCCCCCGACGGGCACCCACTGCTCGCGGACCTGCCGCGTTTCCACCAGCGCACCCGGGCGGAGGTCCTGGTGGAGGAGGCGTACGACTGGGCGCGCCCGCTCACCGACGCCGAATGCCTGCGCCGCAACCTGGTGGGCATCGACGTGAACATGGCCTTCGCTGCCGGCGCCAACGGCCTGGTCGTCGGTCTCGGTGCGCCAACGCACGTCAAGCAGCCGGTGTTCGATGCGAAGCTGCCCGGCGCGTGGCTGGTCGATCTGTCCCACGTCGACCTGTCGAGGGTGAAGGTCGCCAAGGAGAAGTGGGCGGACCTGGACGGCAGTCTGCTACCGAGCCCGTTTACGCCGAAGGGCGAGCGCCCCGAGGGCCCGGCGTGGTACGCCACGCCGACCGTGGCGTACGCGGTGGAGCTGGGCTACGACGTCACGCCGGTCGAGGCGTGGGTGCGCTACGACAACGGGCGTTACCTGGACGGCTGGTACAACCGGCTGCGCGACGCGTACATCGCCACGATGGCCGATCTCGGGGTGGGCGCCGACCTGTCGCCAGAGGAGTTCCTCGCAGCGATGGACGGCTACCGGCAGCGTGACCCCGGACTGGCGGTCGTGGTGTCCGCGGTCAAGGCGACGGTGAAGGGCGGCATTGGCAAGCTGCGTGAGCGCCCGCGCGGGGAGGGCTGGAAGCCGGGACAGCCGTGGCGGGCCCTTGCCCGGCCGACGTGGCGTCCGGATATCCGCGCCGCCGTCATCTCCCGGACCCGGATCAACATGCACCGCAAGATCGTCAAGCACGCCGCGTTCACCGGGCAGTACCCGGTCGCGGTCCTCTCGGACTGCGCCGTCTACGCGTCCGACGGGCCGTCGCCGCTGGACTTCCTGCCCTACCGGGACGGCAAGCCCCTGCCCGGCGGCTTCAAGCTCGGCGTGAACCCGGGCCTGGTGAAGTGGGAGGGCACCCAGAGCGTGCTGTGGGGCGAGGGCGTCCGCGAGCAGTTCAAGGCCCCGGAGCTCAACCTCGCCCGGTACATCAAGGACGGCACCATCACCGACCAGGGCAACGGAGAATAGACCGCGATGAGTATGTTCGGGGACGGCCTGGACGCCGCGGTGCAGAAGGCGTTCACCCGCCCGGTGCCGAAGTCGGCTGGCACGCAGATGCGGTACCTGGTTAAGCAGTTGAGGGGCACTAAGGCCGTCGCCCAGATGCTGCGCATCTCGCAGCGCACCGTAGAGCGGTACGTGAAGGACCAGATCAAAAAGCCCCGCCCTGATCTTGCCGCCCGCTTGGAGGCCGAAGTGAAGAAGCGGTGGCAGCCGCAGATCCGTGCCAAGGCGCGGCAGAAGGCGGCGACCACCGGCGGCATCGTCATCGACACCCGCGCCCGGATCGGCTACACCGCGCCGATCGGCACGACGGACGAGGACCGCCTCCGACACTTGACCGTGGCGCTGCCGCCGCAGTACGCCGCCCGCCTCTTCGACGCCCAAGAGCACGGCGCCACGGACCAGCAGCTCCAGCAGATCGCCGCCGAAGCACTCAAGGACGTGTACTTCCAGGACAACGGCCGCCGCGCCGGCCAGCTGGAGGAGGTCCGCCTCACCAGCATTGAGCACCTCGAGTTCGACCTGTAGATCCCGAACAGCCGCGAGCCCCGTCGACCGCATGTGACTGAGCGGTTTAGTTGGCGGGTGAGTGCTGTACTTGGCGAACGTTTGCGGTCTTTCTGGCAACTGCGAGCCCACGACTGCGCATTGTGCGTCCTGCGAGTCGGAGCGCCTGAATGCGGGTGCGAAAACGTCATCTTGACGATAACCTGGCGCTAGGTCTTTGGGATGACAAGGAGCAGCAGTGCGCGCGTTCGTTTCCCACAACCATAAGGACAAGCCTGCCGTTCGCTCCTTCGCCACGAAGCTGCGGTTGGGCGGCATGGACATCTGGCTCGATGAGTGGGAACTGAGCCCCGGCGACTCCATTCCTGGCAAAGTCGGGGTCGCCTTGGACACGGTCGACACCGTGCTCGTCTGCTGGTCCGAGCACGCCAGCACGTCGGAGTGGGTCAAGTCCGAGTTGGAGACTGCGATCATCCGGCGACTGGAAGACGGACTCAGGATCATCCCAGTCTGCCTGGACGACACGCCACTCCCGGCGCTCCTCCGCCCCCTGTACTGGGTCTCCGTGACCGAAGACGACGACCAGACCGCCGTCAACAAGATCTTGGGCGTCGATACCACCGGATTCCTTCAGGGCGTCCAACGGCTCCTGGACGAGGCGACCATCGAGGCCGTGTCCTTTCACGGAGCCGGCGTCTACGTGATCTGCCCCAACTGCGGCGCTCCGCCAGCCAAGCTCGAACAGTGGGGTGCGACCGACTACGACCGCGGAGACCACTACGCCGGGGTGCGCTGCACTGAGTGCCGTTGGGAGGAGGGCGGCGAGGTGTAGCAGGTTCGTGCTTGCCGCGACCAATCACGCCTCGGTGCAGCCGCTGTGCCGGGCCAAGGCGCGGCCTCGCTCAACCCGCCAACTGAAGCGCTCAGTCACACCGCATCATGCTCGGCACCGGCCTGGCCTGCCTGCCGACGCTTGAGTATGGGGCGTGGCGGGGCCGCACAGTCGGCCCCCGTGTACGGCGAAGGTGTCGCGCCCGTCACTCCGGCAACTGCGGGCTGCCCTCGGCGCCGTGCGGCATCTCACCCGCGCTCTCTGACGATGCCGATTGGTCCTCGGGGCGTTCGGGTTGGGGCCGCGGCCACTGGTTTGGGCTGATGCGGTGGGCCAGTGCGGGCCAGTCGGCGATGCTCTGCTTGGCCAGGGAGCGCATCCCGGGGTGCCTGTCGAGCTGTGCGGTCAGGGCCGTGCCCGAGGGCAGGCCGGCCTCGGTGAGGAGCCGGAGCGTGATGACGGCCTCGGTCAGGTGCAGCGCGCCCGCGAGCGCCCCGGGATCTTCGTGGACTCCGTCGGGGGCGGTGAAGCCGTGGCTCAGTGCGTTGCGGATGCGGGCTGTCACATAGGCCCACGGTTTGACTGTGCCGTTGAAGAGCCACTCGCACACCTCGGGCCCGAGTTCTTCGGCCAGGGCCAGGAGGCGCTTTTCCAGCGTGATGCCCATGAATACCTTGACTGCGTCACGTACGTCGCGGCGCTGGGCAGCGTTGAAGCCTCCCGCGTCATCGAGCGCCCTACGCACGCGTTCCGCGAAAGGATGCTCCGCCAGTTCCTCGTGAAGAGCGCGATGGAGTGTCTCGGCTGCGTTGACGACGTCCAGGAGCTGCAGTTGCAGGGACCCGGACCGTCGGTGGGGCTCCACCGCGTCCAGCGGAACGGAGCAGCGGCGGGCTAGCTCCAGCCACGTCGGGATGAACGATGGCATGCCGTCCAGGGAAGGGGACAGTGGCAGCGGGGCGTGCATCGTCGGCGCAGGTTCTTCGGGTTCCTCGCCGTCGTGAGGGTCGACTTCGAGGAAGCGCGGCGGCCTGCCTTGAGTGAGGGGATCGTCCGGCACGAGGCGCAGGTTGAACACGCTGACCGGCTCGTCGACCCCGATGGCGACCAGGGCCCGCAGGGGACCTGCGATTTCCTTCTCCACCTCGTCCAGGGTGAAGCCTGAACGCCTGTCGGCGCTGACCTCCACGTGTTCCTGCAGGGATTTCACCCGGCGGCCGAAGCGGCGGCTGTCCCGGACACCGATGCGGATCGCTCCGTCGTCCAGAGGGATGGTCACGTCGTCGGGCACTGCGTAGGGTCCGGAACGCGCCTGCGGGCCGCGCAGCCCGCTCAAAGGCCACCAGGCCGATAGGCCGGTGAGCTCGAACGCCACTGCATGAAAGCGGGTCGATTCGGTGATCTCACCCCCGCGGACCAGCTGCTCGACGCGCCAGGTCATGGTCCACTGATCGCTGGCGCTGTGGGTCGCGCTGGGGTCCGGTCCCTGCACGTCAGACTCTAGGAAGCACTGCAGCAGGGTGTATGGGACGCCCCGACAGGATCCCCAGAGGGTGTGGGGTGGGACGAGGTGAAGGCCGTCCCAGCCGCCCGAGTTCACCATCAGGGTGCCGATGAGGCTCAGGCGCCATCCGTCCGCGGTGCGGGTCAGCGACCCGGGCACCCGCAGGCCCGGCGCATCCGGAGTCCACCACGCGCCATGCTGTTCGTTGCCCACGTGTCCCCCCAGGTGCGTCTGCGCAGCTCCTTAGCTTCCCACTGGTGCCGCGCTTGGTGACTCCGACGACGCGCCCACGGTGGTGCTCGCGGTTGCTGGGGCCGTGCGTCATCGTCACCCAGTGCTGCTTCTTCGACTTGGTCCGGTGGCTGCGAGGTGAGGGCAGTCAGCGGCTGGCGGGCCCGGCTAAGGCGAATGCCGGTCTGCCGAACGACGCCAGGGATAACTGTTCCAGCCCTCATCCAGCACAGGGTTCCGAATACGCGCGTGCCCTGTGAAGGCTTCACTCAGTCCGTAGGTGGAGCGCTGGGAGTCGCTGGCACGCTCGATCAGGAGACGGCCGATGGGGGCATCGGTGATGGTGACCATGTTCTCCAAGTCGCCGGCGCTGCACACCGACACCGGGACCGCCGTGCTTGGCTGCTGGGCACGTTGGAAGGGTGCGTTCACGATGTGGAATGGCTCCATGGTCACGATCAGCCCCTGGACGGGACGGTCGGCGGGGATTGACGTGAACTCCTTCTGCCGGCTCGCGATGAGGGCGGCGCTGTTGTCGATCTGCTCGTAGGCCCGCCCGAGCATCCGGCGGACCTCTTCGACACGCCTGTCGGTGGCCAGACGCAGATGCTGGGTCGGCCGAACGGACTTCACCTCCACCAGCAGCACAAGCTCATCCGTGACGACGATCCAGTCGACGCTGCGTTTGTTGTCCCGGCCGTAGATGATCTCGGGGACGACCTCGGCCTCCGACCACAGGTCGAGCTGTCGGCCGACGTAGGCCTCGAACAGATCGCCAAGATCCTGCGCGAACGCGTTGCCGTAGCGGGCTACGCCGGTGTAGTAGATGCCGAGCGGGCTCCCCTTGTCCGGAATGAGATCCGACACCGGAGTCAGATACCCCGGCCCGTACCCACGCAGGAAGGGCTTGCCGCGCAGCGGGTTGAACTCGAACCGTCGCCGCAGCGGATCAGACGTCAGTCGGGCTGCCTTGTTCTCCTCCTTGAAGGCGGTGGCGTCGGTTACGAAGTGAGCCTCGGTGACGGCGGTGAAGGTGGCGGCCGGGATGACCTCGAGTACCGGTGCCATTCCGGGTGTTTCCAGCCAGGCCAGATCGAACCGGCCGCCGCACTTAAGGGCAGACGCCCACAAGAGCTGGGCGATCCCGACGTAGTTCGACAGACCCGTGCCGAACAGATCCTCGTCCCAGCCGGGACGCAGGCACCGGGGTTCGCGGGTTGCAGTGGTCTGCGCGATCATGGCCGCAGTGCGGGCCAGGTTCTGGTACGGCGACTCCTGCAAGGTCAGCTGCTCACCAGACATACGCAGCAAGTACCGCTCCAGGGAGTCCAGATTGGCAACATCCCGGACAAAGTGGTCGTCCAGCTGTGTGTACATCTCCAGGATTTTTTCCAGATCCTGTCCAGACGCGTCGTTTCGGAACTCGTTGCCACAGGCCAGGGACACACGGGCAACGTCGGCCAGCGCCCAGGGCACGTACTTGAAGGTGCTCCGGCTTTTCCGCCACGCACCCAGGCTGTACGTCGCCGATGCCAGCGCGATGAGCGGCATGAGTGCACTCGGTCGATGGCGGCGGATCCTCGCCACGTACTCCTGATCGCTGATCATCTGCCTGACTTCCCATGCCATACGGCAAGGATCTCGCCAGCACGTGCAAGCTGTCGCCTCCATTACGACGGGCCATCACGACACGAGGCGACGGGGCTCTACCACGATGGCGCGCCCTGGCGGGTACGTTGCTGACGCCGAAACGACGCCGCGTGCGTGACGCCCGAGGACGCCCTTGAAGGATGCCGGTCGGGGAGAACCCGCTCACCTCCTGAAAACCGCTGCCGCTGGGGCGGAGGGTCCTGCCACCATCAGACAGGACCTGAACCAGGCGAGGAACGATGGCCAACTTCCGATTCGGCTCGAACGACTACACCGTCAACATCCGCACGCAGCACAGCGCCAGCCTCCTGCAGGGCTGGGGCGTACACCGCCTTGTCCTGGGCTTCGAGGTGACCGCCCACGACAAGTACACGGAAGACGCGCCGTTCCTCGTCTCCGGCAACCTCTGGACGTCCGACCTGCCCAGTCCCGCGAGTTGGGTCGGAGTCCTGCACGCTCCGGGTCCCATCGGCCTGAAGCCGTTCACGACTACGCTCACGCTCGAGACCAGCGTGACGGACCAACAGCTGCGCGGTCTGGAGAAGACCCGGGCGGGAGCCGACCTGACCCTGCGTGCCGACCTGACTCTGACCGGCCTCGCGGAGAGACGACACTGGCCCGTCGCCTCCGACAGTGAGAACATCCGCATCCCGCACGCGGCCTGGAGCATCCAACTCGCCCAGGTCGACGTCGGCGCCTTCGTCGACGTCCTCGTCCCGATCACCACCGTGGAGGCCCGTGCGACCGCGGCACGCCGCATCCGCGAGGCGAAGACTGCGATCCGCGACCAGCGCTACGAGCACACCGTCACGCTCGCCCGCCAGGCCCTCGACGCCGTACGCGAGGCGTGTGACACCCAGAATGTCAACGCGCGGGCGGCGGGCAAGAAACCAGCAGAGCGGGACCAGGAGGAGCGCTGGGCGGTGCTCATCCAGAGCGCCTACAACCTGTTCAGCGGCGCCCCGCACGACGACACGGGCACCACGGAGAACTTCACCTGGACCCGCGCCGACGCTGTCGCGGCTGTCGCCACCGCTGCCAGCCTGCTCGCCCGGCTGGAGGACCTACCATGACGGCCAGCCGGACCTGTGTGTTCTGCCACGAACCAGCCAGTGGGCAGGGCGAGCACGTCCTGCCTCGGTGGCTTTTCAAACGGTGGAAAGGGCAGGGGCCGTTCACCATCTGGGCAGGAGGAGAGCCACTCAAGGCACGCGGGGGAGCAGTAGCGCGGTATCAGAACATCGAGCGGGTGCTTCTTCCGGTGTGCGGGGACGGCAGCCGGAACAACTGCAACGGGTGGCTGAACCTCACCTTCGAGGAGGAGGCCCAGCGCCCGGTGGAAGCGCTCCTTAACCATCTGGCGGCCATCGGGGAACCGGACGTCACCGCTGTCGCACGGTGGGCGGTGAAGACGCTTCTGCTGTACCGGCATCCCCTGGCCCGGCACATGGAGCGGGAGAAGGTCCGGCAGTGGCGTGACGAGTATGCCGACAGGCATGAGCAGAGCGCTCTGTCGCTCCCGCCGGACCTCTTGCCGCAGATGCGTCAGACCGGTCGGCTGCCCGCTGATGTGTCGTTGTGGGTAGCGGTGGTCGACGAGGACACGAAGCCGCTGGCGCCTCCTGCCATCGATCTGTTCTCGATGCCTTCCAGAGTGCACCGCGAGGACGGGGCGGGAGGCCGTCCCGGCAGCTCCACGCTCGGCTTCGGCCCACTGGGCAGCAACGGCGCCAGCGCACGGATGGTGTTCCATCTGCTGTTCCACCCGCTGATCGACGTCAGGCATCCACTGGAGGAACAGGGGCTGGTATCGCGGCTGTGGCCGTATCCTCCTACGGCACTGGACCCGCAGCTGCTTCCGCGGCTGGACGGTACGTGGGCGGATGGTTCCAGCCCAGCGGCATGAGCGTCGGCTTGCAGGACGGCGAGCGCTGGCCGCAGGCGGGGGAGCTGGAGGTGGAGAAGCTGGAGTTCCCACCCGGCCCCTCACCTCTGTCCCCTCCCGTTCAGTAGGAGTCCTCCCGCTCGGAGGGCGGCCCGAACTGCACCTTGAGGTCGCAGGTGCACATGCCGCCGTCGTACAGCGTCTTGTCGCATTCGTCATGGTGGTGCCGGACCGACAGCCGCTTCGGCGGCGCGGGCCGCACGGAGCCGCCCAGCGTCGGCTGAGCGGGGACGGCATGGGTGGTCGGCGCCGGTGCCGCGCCCGCCCACTGCACGCCCAGCGCAGCGAGCGCGTCCAACTGGTCCTGGGTGAGTTTGTCGCGCCTCGATTTGGCGTTCGAGATCCATACGCCCAGCTTCACGGCCACCGGCTCCGCTTCCCCGTCGACCGCGATCTGCTCGCTGTGACCGCGCGGCACCGACCGGTCGGCACCCTCCCGCTCG
>NZ_CP108050.1 GCF_041435115.1 Streptomyces sp. NBC_00289
TACGGCGCGGAGCGCCGTAATTCGGTCCGTATTTGAATTCGCGGAGCGAATTCCCCGCGCCCGGAATGCAGCGCAGCGCAATTCCGGATTCGGTCGCAGACCGAATGGGAGAGTGCGGAGCACTCGAATTCTCTTCGAATTCGAAACCGGCTCGCCGCCGAAATTCGAGAAATTCAGATTCGGCCGATTGCGGTAATTCCGAAGGAATTGCACGTTTTTGGAGAGGGGGTGAATTCCTATTTGATCTCTGACTCGTGGAAATTGCGAGGCTTTATGGGGGGCCCGTTCGGTCGCCTTGCGCGGCCGTTTTGGCGACCACTCTACGCGATGTCCTCGCAGGTCAGATGGCGTTACCGCCGGTATCTCTAGCGGTAGTGCGTCCGGCTGGACACGTGAATTCACCCACCACCTTAGCGGGTGGTGGGTGAATTCGGGAGGGTGAATTCGAGGGTTAGACAGCCGCGATGATGAGCGCGGCGACGCCGAGCCAGAGCATGTGCCAGCTCTGGTCCAGGGCGTACGCGCCGGTCCCGAGCGTCGCCGCCGGGGTGCCCTCCTCGGTCACCGGGTGGGCGGGGTGAGCCGGGGTACCGAGGCTGTAGAACTCGGCCTTTCCGCAGGTCGCGGCCAGTTTTGCCAGCGTCGTGCGGCGGTCGGCCCAGTAGTGCGAGGCGGCGTCCACGGTGAGGCCGGCCACCAGGCCCAGCACGGTCACGGACAGGCTCAGGACCAGGGCGACGGGGGCGAGGACGGCGGCCTTGGTGAGGGTCAGGCCGATGACGTGCCGACCGCAGGCGAGGCGGCCTGACCAGCCGGGCAGGCCCTTGGTGGCGGCCTGGCACGAGGACTGGACCCAGTGGTCTCCCACGGTGTGGCCGATGTAGAGGGCGACGAAGACAGCGGCGAACAGGGCGGCGGTGTCGGTCATGATGGGGTCTCTCCTGGTCTGGTGACGGGTCGGGAGGACGGGGCGGCCGTGCGCCTGGCAGTGGACGGCCGCCCCCGCTCGGGTCAGTCGCGGGTCGGCTCGGTGCTGCCGTCGGCGGCCTCCAGCTCGGTCACCTGGAAGCCCAGGATGTCGGCGAAGACCTCCTGGGCCCGCGGCTTGCCGCTCAGGCCGCGCACGTTGAGCGAGCCGTCCCGGGCCTCTGCCGTCACCTCGCCCACCCTGCCGATCAGGTCGGTGCGGTCGGCCAGGGGACCGGACACGCCCGTGATGCGGACCCGCTGACCGATGACGAACCCGCCGGCCACCCGAGTGCCGGTCGAGTAGGGCGAGACGCCCTCGTCGGTCGGGGTGCCGAAGAAGCCGTTGCCCGGGGTGGTGGCGTGGCTGCGGTGGATGCGGAAGGCGTCGTCGTCGGCGGTGGTGACGATCGGGTCGGTGGGCCGGGCCGGGTGCCCGCAGGCCCCGCAGTGCTCGCGCTCGGGCCCGCCCTGGGTGGCCCAGCGCTCCCACGAGGTGGCCGCGCGGTTCATCACGACGTTGCGCCGGGACTGCGCGGTCGACTTCGCGACGTCCATGGCCAGGGCCAGGTCGCCGATGCTGCCCCCCAGCTCCTGGTGGCGGCGTACGGCTGCGTCCCGGATGCCCTGGAGGCGGGGCAGGAGGCGGTGGTCCAGGTCGTTGAGGACCGTGTACAGCGCTTCCGGGGTGACGTCGGTGGCGCCCTGGCCGCCTCGGTCGCTGTAGCCGTTGCGCAGGAGGGCGAGGGCCCACAGCGCGGTGTCGAACCAGTCCGCGAGGGTGCCGGCCTCGAAGCCCAGGGCTTCGGCCTCGCCAGGGGTCAGGCTGATGGTGATGTCCAGGCCGCCCCGGATCGCGTCGGCGCCGCTGCGGAAGCTGGGGTTGGGGGTCTGGGTGCTCATGGCTGCCTTCCGGTGAAGGGGTACGAAGGTTCGTACCCACATCTCTAAGGTACGAAGGTTCGTACCCCCCGTCAAGGGACTGTCGTGAACTCGCGGGTCCGTGGCCTCATGACGTCACCAGGGCGACGCTGCAACGTGCAGCGCTGCCCGTGCAGCATCGGCGTTCACACAGGTCAGGGCCGCAACGCTGCACGCGTTGCGGCCCTGTGTTGCAGCAGAGGTTTCAGCCCTCTTCGGTCGCCAGATGCGGGAACGGGTCGGGCCAGGCGTCATGGCACGGCTCACACACGCCGTACGCCCATGCGTGCACCCGGCGGCAGTCCTCGCACGCCCTGCGCCCGCAGGTGAGGCACCGCCCGTCGCCCTCGCGGTCCTCGTAGTAGACGACGACGTGCGGCTTCTCCGGGTCCTGCGGACCCTTCACCGCAGCCGCTTCAGCAGCGCCCGCCTGGTCGCGTCGTGCTCCCGAGCGAGCCTGAGCACCTCGCGGAAGACCTCGGCCTTGTCGAGGTTGCGGCGCTGCGCCTGCACCCGCAGTTCGAGGACGAACTGGTCGACCTCCGCCGACTCCTCCGGGTCGAAGCGGATCGTCGTCGGGATCGCGTCGGCAGCGGAGGGCGGTGGGCGCCGGCCCCCGCGCGTCCGTCCCGGCCGGGGAGGCTGAGCGGGCGGCAGCTCGTGCTCCTGGTCGCGCCTTTCCTCCGGGGCCTGGTCCTCCTCTGTGCCCCGGCCGCCGACCTTCAGCGGCCCCGTCTTCGGCGTCAGCTTCGGCGGGGCGAGGGGCGAGGACGACGCGGGGATGTTCCGCTCCTTCGGCGGGTTCACGCGGCCGGCACCTCCTTCACGAACCGCTGGGCCAGGTTCTCGAACACGCCCCGCACCTCGGAGCTGTCGCTGATCTCGTCCAGGGGCTGCGCGTACTCGTCTGCGTTCGTGATCAGCGACCGGCGCGGGACCACGCCCCACACCTGGTCCCCGAAGATCTGCCGGGCCCCGTCGAGCTGCCCGACGTGCGCCCCGACGCGCATGTCGTACGCGCTCACCACGAGGCCCAGGAAGCTCAGGTCCGGGTTGCCCAGGTCGTCGGCAGAGGCCGCCACGAAGTCCCGGTAGCGCACCGCGGCTTCGATGCTGTCGTACTCCGGCTCGGTGCTGGCCAGTGCGAAGTGACAGGCCCCCAGCGCCATCTGGGTCAGGTGCCCGAGCGAGGGAGGGCAGTCGATAAGGACGTAGTCCAGATCGTCGTCGGTGCCCTTCAGCGACTTCGCCAGCCGCCGCCAGGCGCCCCGCATCCCGGCCTCGGTCGCCCGGTCCTCCAGCGTGTAGCGCGCCGGGATCAGCCTGATCCGCTCCGCGTACGGCGTCGTCCAGCCGATCGGCTGCCAGACCTCGGCGGCCTGGCCCTCGAAGACGATCTGCTTCTCGTTGTATTCGATGGCCTCCGCTGCGGTGAGCTGCGGAGCGTCGGGGTTGTCCTTCCACCCCAGCCGCCGCGAGGCGTTGCCCTGCGGGTCGAAGTCGACCACGCCGACCCGCTTGCCCGCCTTGGCGAGGGCTTCGGCCAGGCGGACGGCCAGGGTGGTCTTCTTCGCCCCGCCCTTGTTGTTGCCGATCGCCACGCGTGTCGCCATCGGTCCTCCTTCGTCGGTGTCGTCGGAAGCGTAGAGCCTGCCTGGTGGCCCCACGAGGCCGCGAGGCCGTGCGTCCACCAAAGGGTGACTCCGGTCGGGGGCTGCACCCCCGTATGCGTAAGTGCTGCCGGAAACGTGTAGCCCCTGTAGCCCCTGTAGCCCCCGCGCAGGTCAGAGCCCTGTTTTCGGGGGCTACACAGGTAGCCCCGGGGTAGCCCCCGGGTGTAGCCCCCCGCGTTAACTGCCCCGGAGAGGGCCTTTTGAGGACCGGTCCGGGGCCCGTCGCGTCACCAGGTCGCGCCTCTGGTCGCGCCTCTAGTCGCGCCTCTAGTCGCGCTCCTGGTCGCGTCTCTGGTCGCGCCTCTGGTCGCAGCGGAGGGCAGCGCGAAGCGCACGAAACCGCAGACCGCAGGGTCTGCGAACGGGGGTGGGCCGCGCCGACTACTTCCCTACAGAGGGTCTGTGCGAAGTCGGACCCGATGCCGTCGACCGCTTCGGCCAGGAGCTTGCTCTACAAGTGGCCCTACAAGTTGCTCTACAAGTTGCTCCTCAAGTTGCCCTGCAACCTGCTCTACAACTTGCCCCCAGCCGACGCCCGGCGGAGCACCGAGAGGGGCCCTGAGCTGCATGGTCAAGGGGGCCCCGGAGTGCTCCACCGACGCCGACAACTTCTCTACGAGGGTGTCTCGCGGAAGCCGGACCCGTGCCGACGTCCGATGCGGCCCTAGACCCAGGACCCAGGTTGCTGGGTCCCGAGGAGGGCGTTTGCCCAGGGCGAGCGAGGTTGTTGGGTCCTGGGTCCGCTGGGTTCTGAACAGTGACACAGAGGGCGGCGCGGTCTGCGTCCACCTGGGAGAACAGGGGGTCGATGACACAGATCAGGTTGTGTCACCGCCGATCTGTGTCATCGCCTGTCGCGCCGACGTCAGGGGCGGGGGTCGATGGGGGTCAGCCCAGCTCACGGCGTGCGACAGGCGCCCGTGCGACAGGCCGTGCGACAGGCCGTGCGACAGCACGAAGGGCCCCCGCCGGCGTCCGGCGAGGGCCCTTCAGGCGGGCGGCTCAGTCGTCGACTCCCAGGGCCTCGCTCACGGCCTTGCGGGCACGGGCGAGGTCGGCCTCGCTCACGTCCTCGTCGCACTCCAGGTTCGACAGCCACCCCGTGATCTCGTTCGGGTGCCAGGTCCGATCGAAGGTCGGGATCTCCAGCGGGGTGGTGGAGCTGGACATGGTCACCTCGGACCACTCGCCCGAAGTGCCTTCCCTGCGGCCGGCCGACGCGGTGATCCGGCCGATGAGCTGTTCGGCCTCGTCGGGGGCCATGGTGTTCTTCGAGCTGACGCCGACTTCGTCGCGGGGGGCGATGTCCACGGGGGTCCTCCTGGTGGTGGTGATCGGCAGGGGCGGGGCGCCGTACTGCGGGGTCGGTGCGCTGGACAACGAGCGGGTCACCCGTTCGGCTTCTTCCGGGCCGGAGCCAGCAGCAGCAGGGCCGCGCGCAGGCTCACGTCCAGGCCGTCCTCCTCGCGGTCGAAGCCGAGCGAGGAGGCGAAGGCGCCGGCCTGCCCCGGCAACGGCATCATCGGGAACCGCGCGCCGTGGAACTCCTCGGAGCTCCCGGCGAAGTCCCGCGCGTACTGGTGGAACTCTTCGGCAGTGCGGTACCCGTAGTCGTCCGCGCCGTCGGGCAGGTAGCCGGGGTAGATGCCGTGTTCGCGGGAGCCCCACGCCAGGCTGAGCAGCAGCGCGGCCCGGGTCTCCGGTTCGGCCCGTTCCCACGTCTGGGTCACCTCCTGGTCGTGGAGGGCGTCCTCGAGGAGCGGGTGGCGGTCGATGGCTTCGGCCAGGGTCATGGTGACGTCGGGGATCTGCATCGCGATGCCCAGCGGGTGCCCGGCGCCGGCCATCTCGCCGAACGCGCTCACCTGGTCTCCCCCGTCCTCGGGGTCGACGTCGTGCTCGGGGTTCCATCCGCTCTCGGTCATGCCGTACAGCTCCGGGTCGTCCACGATCGCCTCTTGGATCTGCCGACCGATGGTCTCCATGTGCTTGGCCATCGACGGGGTGGTGCCGGGGAACCGGGTGGTCGTCTGGAGTGCCATGACGATCAGGTAGAGGTCTTGCCGGTGCATCTTCAGCGAGACCGGCGGCATGTCCTTCCACCTGGCGTACGCGGCTTCCAGGACGTCGACGCCGGGGGGCTTCTGGTCGGTCACGGCTTCTCCTTCGGTCGGGTGGTGCTCTGATGAAGCCTCATCCTGCCGTCTGCCGGAGGCTCTACGGCGGGGATTCAGCCGATTAGGTGACCCCGTGGCCTCGTGGCGTCACGAGGCCACGAGAGGGGCCCGCACAGCGAGCGTGCGGGCCCCGGCGGATCAGTTGTAGGTGACGTTCTCGATGTTGGACGCTGCGGTGTCGATCTGGCTGGCGACCGGCATGTTCCAGTGGTCCGCGATGAGCTGCGCGCACTCGCTCCACTTGTTCGCCTCGTAGGCGAGGATGAACGCCTTCGCCTTGTTGCCGGTGAGGGTGGCCTCCATCTGCCCGTACCAGTCGTTGTTGGAGATCCTCCAGTCGCCGTCCGCCTCCGCGTCGATGCTGGACGGGAACGACCGCTCCTTCTCAGGCGCGACCGGACCAGCCGGGCCCCCGCCGCCCTCGCCTACTTCACCGCCCCCAGCGGGCGCGGTCGGCGGTGCGGCCGGGGGAGCCGACGGAGCTGCCGGGGGTGCGGCGGGCGGTGCCTCCGGGGCGGGAGCCTTCTCCTTCTTGCCCTTGCCCCGGCCGAACAGCCGCCCGAGCAGACCGCGCTTCTTCTCCCCGCCGCCTTCGGTGCCGGCCGCAGGCTCCGGAGCCTGCGGGGTCGGTGCCGGGGTCGGTGCGGGCGCCTGCTCCGGGGCGGGTCCCTGCTCCTGGTCCTTCTTGCCGAGTCCGAACTTCCACCACTTGGCCATGGCCGATCACTCCCCCCGCTCAGCGGTGTACTGCTCGATTGCGTTGTGGATGAAGACTCGGTGGTCCTCGGTGACCTGCTCGAACATCGGCAGGAAGTCGGCCATCGGCACGGTGTTCTCCGCCGTCCACTGCCCGCCCTGCGACCCGAGCTTCATGCCGTCGGGCTTCGCCAGCTCGGGGTCGGCCTCGTTGCTCGCGAACCCGGCGGCGTCCACGTTCACGTACAGCGGCGTGACGCCCTCCTCGCGGGCGAACGCCACCAGGTTGCGGTACATGTTCGCCGTGGCGTGCGACAGCAGCATGAAGGCCCAGTCCGGCCGCCAGTAGATGTCCTTGGTGTACGCCTCGCCCGTGGCGTAGTCGAGGCGGGGACCCTTCGAGCGGCCCAGGTAGCCGCGGAACGACTGGTACACCGCGCCGTTGATCTGCTTGGCGAACTTCGCGCCCGGACGCCCGGCCTCGGCCGCCGCCACGATGTAGACCCGCGAGTCCTTGACCTTCTTGTAGAAGCCCTCCAGGGCCCGCTTCGAGTCCTCCCAGACCCACGCCTCCAGGATCTGCGGTTCCCACGTCGGCCACAGCACCTTCAGCAGGTCCATGCTCGGAGTGGCCACCCAGTAGCCGCCCTCCTCAGCCTCCTTGAACACCAGCGGCGGCAGGCCCGGCAGCGCGACCAGGCCCGGGATCTCAGCGATGCGCCAGTACCCGGCGAACCGCTTGTTGTACGCGATCGTCCCGCCGTCGAAGTGGGTCGGCTCCCCGATGCCGAGCTGCACGTTGGAGTACGCGGGCAGCCAGGCCGCCGTCTTGTCGTACTCCTGGATCCAGGCCGCCGCCCGCTGCTCCTGGGTGAACTCGGCCAGCGGCTTCTCCCAGATCTGCGGGACCATCGCCCAGTTGACGCAGTCCTTGTTCTCCGGGTCAGCCGGGGGCACGATCCGCCGGCGGATCGCCTCGCACGCGACGTCCGGACGGCCCAGGCCGCCCGCGAAGTCCTCGCCCGTCTTGTTCGGGGAGGCGTAGTAGGGCGTCACCTCCGGGGAGGCGTCGCGGCCGTGCCGGGTGGACAGGGTCCACACCATCAGCGCGTCCAGCAGGACTTCCGGCGTCTCCGGTCCGGCCAGACCGGCCAGGCGGGCCTGCCGAGCCTTCTTGATCCGGTCGTCGTAGGCCGGGACCGCGACCGACAGCCGCTCGTCACGGGCCTTGTCGGCCAGGACCAGCGTCATCCAGCAGGACAGAGCCGCCGGACGCATCGAGGCGATCGGCCCGCCCTCGGTCGGCGTCGCCCACTCGTGAGCGACCGGCGTCTGGGCTCCGATCCTGCGCACGTACTCCGTCGGACCCAGCCCCTTCGCCTCCCGCTCCTGCGTGACACCCAGCGCCTGACGCTCCTTGAGCGTGGGCAGGCCCATGGGCTCCATGGCCTCCTCGTGGACGTACAGGGTCTTGATCCCGTACGCCTGCATGAGGGCCGGGACCTGGTCGACGTGCCGGGGGAGCGAGACGTGTACCGGTTCGTGGTTGGGCAGGAACAGCCGCCCATTGCCCAGCACCGCGAACCGCAGCGCGGACGCGGTCCGGCCCTTCGCCTTGAACTCCAGCTCCAGCCACTCGCGGTCACAGCCCGGCTCGTCCGGCTGGATCATCCGCGCGGCAGGGAACACGGCCGTCGTCGTGGCCTCGTGAGCCCGCGAGGCCGTGGCCTCTTCAGCAGGGGAGAGATCCTCCTCGGAGAACTCGAAGGGCAGCGGTGTAGGACCCGCAGCCCCGGTAGCCCCGTCGCTGGTCGGGGCCTGGTCGGCCGGGGCTACCGGGCCATCTGAGGGGTAGCCCCCGGGTGTAGCCCCGCCCGGGAACTGCCCGTCAGAACCGCCGTCCGGCTCGTCGCCCGGCTCGTCGGGAGCGAACAGCTCAGCCGCCCGGCGGACGTCGAAGCAGTGCATCCTCTCCCCGAGTCCGTGACCCCGGATCGCCTTCGGCAGCTTGCGCTGCACGTTCCGGCCCGCGTCGCGCTTGTGGACCCCGCGGTCGCGGAGCTCCCCCAGCGCGGCCGACACGTTGTCGATCCCGGCCTGGAGGGCGGCCTCCTGGACGACGGGGTTGACCACCCACCACTCGCTCGTGTCCGGGTTGTAGAACCCGCGCAGCCGCCGGAAGCCCTCCTTGGAGGCAGTCGGCAGGTCGTCCATGTCGGGGAACGCGGACTTCTCGATCCGCAGCGCGTCCAGGGCCTCCCACAGCTTCTCGTGGTCGGAGACGTTGTTCTCGGCAGCGACCTGGATGGCGGCCTGGAGGCGCGCGGCGGCCTCCTTCTCAGCGACCTCTCCCAGCGTCGGCACGCCGATGGCCTGCCCGAGCATGTGGGCACCGACGACCCAGGCCATGTGCATTTCCGCGATCGTGCCCGCGATCCCGCCCTCTGCAGGGCGGTACTTCGCGCACAGCTCAAGGTGGAACTTCTTCAGCTTGGCCAGGTTCTCCGCCCGGTACATGCCCTTGCGGATCGCCCACTCCAGCGGCCAGCCGCCGAACTCCTTCGCCAGCCGCTTCAAGCGCTTGGAGATGTGCTCCGCTCCACCCAGGCCGGGGTCGGCCGGGGCGCCCTCGGAGTCGACGAACTTGTTCGGGAAGAACGGCGCCGACACCTCGTGCAGGCGCGAGGCCAGGTCTTCCGTCTGGCCCGAAAACTTCAGCGGCTCGTTGCTGGTCGAGAACGCAGCCGAGTTCCAGAACCCGTCCGACTCGCGAGGGCTGCCGTCGGCGCTGCCGATGGAGCGCTGTGCGCCGGCCACGTACTGGCTGATCTCGCGGGACGACTCCTTGATGGAGCGGCCCGAGCTGCTGTGCTCATCCATGCCCAGCGGCAGGAAGCCCCGGAGCCTGAGCGTCTGGCCGATGCCCTGCTTGCTCGCGTCCCAGCTGATCAGGATGCGCTGGCGACGGGGCTTGATGTCACCGAAGCAGGCGCACGACACGGTGAGGATGGTCGACTTGCCCTGCTGCCCGGGGCCGTAGGCGTTGACCATGTGCGGCAGCACGTCCAGGGCGTCGAAGACGGGCCCGGCGAACATGAAGCCCATGCACAGCGCGGACTTCCCGCAGTCGCAGGCCCAGGCACCGATCTCGTCCCACGCCTCCCGGGCGTCCTTCTCCTCGCCCCGCAGGACGCGGTACCCGAGGGTCTGAGCGTCAGCCTCCGGGAAAACCAGGTCCCCGGCTTCGTTGTAGTACGTCCGAGCCGAGACGATCGGAGCCTTGTCGCCCGCCTCGCGGATCAGCCTGGCGAACGCGTGGCGCTCGTCGTTCCCGGTGGGCCGACGCTGGCCGGCCTTCGAGGACCAGGTGCCACGGTCCAGTTCGTCTTCGGTGTAGATGCGTGCGCGCCGCTGGCGCTTGCCGATGCCCAGGTACTCGGTGCGGATGTCCTCGCCGTCGTCGGTGAGGTGGACGATCTGAGCGGTGATCCTCGGCACCTGGCCGATGGGAAGGAGAGCGTCCTCAGGGTTCTGCCGGTGCAGGATCATCCGATCTGCTTCCCGGTAGAACCAGCCCCGCTTCATGCCCGCGATCGGGCGGCATCCCGCCGGGGTTCCGCCCCGTTCGAGGTTCGAGACCGACCCGCGGCGACGCTGCGGCGGGACGTCTCCGTCGGTCGACGGGGTCTCGGTTGACTGGTGAGTCACGTGAGCCTTTCTAGGCCCACTGGGCGAGTGGTAGGTGTCCTAGAACACCAGGGGGGAGGAGAAATCTCCTCACCCCTGCCTTACACTCGGCAGCAGACCTTGTGATGGTCGCCGCGTAGCCCTTCTCCGGACTTCGACCTCTTTCAGGCTTCGACCCCTGATTGAGACCCGGGTGGGGCTCGCGGCTTTTTTGTGTTTACGGATCTTGTTCGTGCGTTCTGTGCAGCTTACGTCCGGTAGCGGACACCCCTACGCGCGGTAGGGACACCACATTCGGTCAGGAGATCGAGAGGGGGTGTCCAGGGGCGTACACGCCTTCCCCCACGCCGATCACCTTGTGGCCGGTCACGTAGATGCTGCGCAGGAGGACGACGGAGTAGATGCCGTCACCTAGCCCGAGGGCTTGGCGGTCTTCCTCGGTGGCGATCCGGGACGTCACCTCCTTGGAAGAGACCTCAACGCTGTTGCCAGAGCGATCCTCGTAGACCGCTTGCCACGTGGGGTCACAGGCTTGGGGCTCATCAACCTCGGGGACGACCTCGGCAACGTCCAGGTGAACCCAGGACTGAGACGCCTGAAGGATGGAGTCTCCGCGGTTCACGGTCCGCACCCGGTTGACGCACTCGCCCTCTCCGAGGTGTGCGGCGACCCAGTCGGGGGGCTGTACCCGGGTGCTGCTCTTGTGGTGAATCGTCTCCCCCGGCTGCGTGATGCCCCGGATGCGCTTGGTGCCAGCGATGAGTTTCCTACGGTCGGAGACGAACACGCCCTTGCCCTGCTGGCTGTGGACGTAGCCCTCCGCCTTGAGCAAGGCGATAGCGCGGTAGACCGCGTTGTCGCTCAGGGCGAACTGCTTCATCAGGGCCTGGGTCGGCGGGAGCTTGTTGCCTGCCTCCAGCGTGCCTCGGTCGATGCGGGCCTTCAGATATGCAGCCATGCCAGCAACGGTGCCTGTCATTTTCGCCTCCCTCAGTCTTCCTATCGGATGTTGCTTGACGATACCTGAATCATGACCTAACTTCCTACAGGAAGCTACTTCCTATCGGAAGTTTCTTCGATCACACGCAGAACGGCCCTGACCTGGTGTCCAACCACCTGGTCAGGGCCTGAGACCGATCCCCGTTCTGAAACACCAGAAGGGAGCGATCCTCCGTGGATCGTATCGACGCACAGCCGCTGTCCGCGGCTTCGGCTGAACGGCTCGACACGCTGTTCCGCCTCTACGGCACCCGCCTCTTGGCCTACGCCCGGACCCAGACCCGCGACGCCGACGCCGCTCAGGACGTCGCCGCCGAGACCTGGATTCGCGCAGGCCGTGGCATCCACAACCTCCGCAACGACGACGACGGCGCCTTCGCCTGGCTGCGGGTCATCGCGCAGCACGCCGCGTCCTCCTACTACAGCGGCTACGAGCGCCCCGAGGACTGGACGGACGCCGTCGCCTCCCGCGCCCTCCCGGCCGCCGCGTCCGCTGAGGACGTCGCCCTGACTGAGCCGCCCGCGCCGGCCGACGTCGACCCCGAGCTGGTCGCCGCGCTGGACGCGCTCCCCGAGCAGGACCGCAAGGTCGTCCGCCTCCGCAGCGAGGGCCTGACCTGGGAGGCCGTCGGCCAGTCCTACGGCCGGACCTGCGGCACGGCCTACCGCCGCTACCACCGCGTCATCAACTCCCTGCGGGCCACGTCCGCGCTGGCCGGGTGATCGCGATGGCCGTGAACCCGACCACCGACCCCGCCGCCGCTCAGCACATGGCCCAGGCCGCTCAGGCCGCCGCCGCCGCTGAGGCCGCGCGCCAGGCCGCCGAAGCGCTCCGGGCCCAGCAGCAGGGAGGCCAGAAGTGAGCCTTCGCCGCGAGACCAAGCGCGAGGACGACGCCCGCACCGGTGCCCTGCTGGACGCCGTGGACAAGGCGTTCGACTACGACGGCCTGGCCCAGTACGACGACCCGGACTTCGAGGACGTCGTCCTGTTCGGCATCGCGGGTGACCCCGCTCAGCAGTACCCGCCCGCCGGCCACAACTACCCGAAGAGGGGCTGACCCATGGCGAACACCCGCCGACTGGACCGCGAGATCGCCCTGGCTGCTCGCAAGCTCGAAGCCGCGAAGCAGGGCGAGATGTGGCCGCTCACCGGCTCGGAGAGGCGTCGGGTCCTGACGGCTCTGGCCGGTGGCTCGTACAAGGTCGCCAGGGGCAAGAGCCCTGGCCGCGCCGAACGGAAGCTGGACGCCGTGACGAGCGAGATCCAGAGCCGTCTGAGTGCGGAACTCACCGCCCTCCAGACCGCGAAGCAGCAGATCATCACCCAGGCCGCCACCGCCAAGGCCGCGAAGAAGACCGAATCGAAGTGGTGGTGATGGCGAGCGCGAAGGCTCTGAACCCGCCGAAGGGTCAGTGCCGCCAGTGCTGGCTTCACGCCTACGACAGCCGGGCCCAGCACAAGCACCTCGCCCCGCGCGAGGACTGCCCGGCCTGCGTGTCCCACATGGGCGGCAAGTGCCCCGACTCGATGATCGTGAGGTGACCCGATGAGGACCCTGATCGCCCTCCCCGTGTTCTACGTCGTCTCCCGGGCCCCGCAGCTCGGTGGGCTCCTGGTCGGTCTCGGCCTGGTCGGTCTGCTGACCCAGAGCGGGATGCCGATCGCCTCCGGGCTCGTGGTCCTGGCCGTCGCCCTCCTCGGCTCCCTGGCCGTCGGCCTCGCCTGCGCCCTGCCCCTGCTGGCCACGACGAACGGCGGTCGCCGCGCCGTCAAGGACGCCTGCTGGCAGGCCGCCGACGACGTTGCCGACTGGGCCGGATGGGAGACCGGACCACCGAATCCGTGACCTGTCCGCTCCCCGTGGTGGGCTCGTGGACCCACAAGCCCATGAGCCCACCACACCCCGACTACCAGCCAAGGAGGTGACCGACGTGAAGTTCTTCGACCCGGACGGCGAGGAGTACGGCATCCCGACCTACCCGCGCAAGTTCGCCCCCGAGGGCCTGGCCACTCGCCGCCAGCTCCGCGCCCGGGGCCTCCGTCCCAACGGCCAGGACGTTGTCGCTCAGATCCTCTGGCACGGCCGGCGCGACCCGCGCACCCGGGTCCGCCCGGTCCGTGCCGCCTACCTCTACCGCATCGACCTGGCCGCCCCCGTCCGGCCGATGACGCCGGGGCGGATGCGCGCGGTCGCCGCCATGATGCGCGCCCGCCGCACCTGCTCCGACTGCCTCGTCACCTACGACTTCGTGATCCCGACGTCCCTCGGCTGCTGCCCTGGGTGCGCCGACAACCCGGCCGCCCTCGCGGCGTGAAGGAGAGACCAGCCATGAACCACAACGAGATCCAGCACTTCGAGCCGCAGCCGCTGCCCGTCATCCCGCCCGGCATGACCGTCGCGTACACCGTCCAGGGCCAGCCGGTCTACGTCCCCCAGCAGCAGGCCCAGCCGCAGCCGGTCATCGTCCAGATGCCGTCCCAGCCGATCCCGACCTGGCTCCGCAACGGCCTGATCGCCTCCGTCGGCCTGTTGATCCTGTGCACCCCCGCCGCCGTCCTCCTGGTCGTCGCCGCCCCCGCCATCGCCGCTACCGGCGTCGCCGTGGCGGGGGCAGGCCAGGCCATCGCCTACAGCGGCATCGGCGTCGGCATCGGCGTGATCGGCGTCGCCGCCGCCATCAAGAGCCTGCGCGAGACGCCCCGCGCCGCGAAGAAGAAGTGACCGTCACCCGAACCCTGATGACGTCACGAGGCCGTGAGGCCGCGACGTCACAACAAGCCACGAAAGGCAGCCTGACCATGAAGAAGTCCCTCGGCTGGGTGAAGATCACCCTCCTGTCCGTCACGGCCCTGGTGATGGTCGGCGTCGGCGCCCTCGGCGGTGTCGGCACCTACTCCAACCTCTCCCACCGCTACGGAGGCGAGACCGCCCTCGGTGCCCTCGGCGCCGGTGAAGGCGCGACCGCCGTCCTGGCCCTGGTCCTCCTCGTCACCACCGTGTTCAACCGGCCTGCCCCGAAGCTGGTCCGCCTCGGACTGTGGGCCCTGCCGGCCGCCGCCGCCGTGATGGGCGCGACCGCCGCCAACGGCACGGGCCAGACGATCGTGTACGCCCTGACCCCGATGGCCATCACCGCGTCGGCTGAGTCCGTCGCCTACCTCGCACGCCTCGCCGTCGTCCACCAGGAGGGCCGCGACGTCGAAGCGGAGGCCCGCGCCGCCGCCCTCGTCCGTGACCTGGCCTACCACCAGGCCCGCGCCGCCGCCCACCCGGACAAGAAGGTCCGCGAGAAGTCGGTGAAGAAGTCCTGGAAGCTCGCGGCGAAGGTCGGCACGGGCGACACGACCCTCGGGACGGACCTGCTGGACGTCCAGCGCGTCCGCCTCACCCAGGGTGCCGACATCGCCTTGGAGCGGATGTTCGCCCCCGGCCTGTCCGCCACGGCCCCCGCCCTCGCCCCGGCATCCGCCGACACGGTCCCCGCCATCCTCGCCGCGTCCGCTGATGACGCCACGAGCCCGCGCACCCACGAGGCCACTATCCACGCGGACACGAACGGATATCCGGCCGACGAGGGCTCTGACCAGGAAGAAAGCACCGAGAACGTCCGCCCGACCCTCAAGGTCGTCCGCGACGTCAAGGCCAAGGGCAAGTCCATGCGCGCCGACGTCCGCGAAATGGTCGCCAGCGGCGTCACGAACGTCCGGCACGTGGCCGACGCCATCGCCACCCGCCACGGCCGCGACGCCGACGACAAGGGCTTCCAGGCCACCGTCGGCAAGTACGTCCGCGAGGCCAAGGCGGACATCCCCCAGGACGACAGCGCCAACACCGGCCAGTACCTCTGACCAACCGCCCGGCAGGCCCACTCCTGCCAGAGACCACCTGCCGGGCGGCTCCGGTCCCTCCCACAAAGGGGAAGAACCTCATGCACAGCATGTCCGCCCTCGCGGCGAACACCACCACCACACCCCCGGCCGTCGGCGGCTGGGGCCTCGCCGCTGTCGTCGTTGTCCTCCTGGTCATCGCCACCAAGAAGGGCGCGGGTGCCGCCGCCACCGGCCAGACCGGCAAGGTCCGCAGCTTCTTCCGCGCCCTGATCAGCGCTTTCAAGGCCCTGGGCAGCATCTTCCGCGCCATCTGGGCCGTCGTGCGCTTCTACGGCGGCCGGGAGCTCCGGGGCGAGCCCCGCAGCACCGCCACGTTCCTCCGCGCCGGAACCCCGATCGGTGGGCCCGTGCAGGCCCCGCCCACCGTCTCCATGGACTCCGTGGCCGCCCTCCCGCCGAAGGTGAGCCTGGTCAAGAAGCCGCGCCGCCAGCCCAGCCCCTGGGCCCGGGACGCCGCCGCCTGGCTCAACGACTACAGCGGCCGGGGCGCCCGTGCCCTCGACCGCGCCGTCCGTACGGCCCTGTGGAGCGCCCGCGCCGCCGGGAAGCTCTGGCGCTTCCTGCGGGCCATCTGGCGCTTCCTCGCGGCCGTCTACGCCTTCCTGGCGCCGGTCGTGGCCGCCCTCGCCCGCGCGGCGCGTGGCTGGCACTGCTGGCCGTACGCCGCCCGCGGCCTGGCCCGCCTGGCCCTCACCGCCGCCCTGGTCGGCCTCGCCGTCCCGGCCTGGCGCACCTGGACCGTCCTCGGCCTGGTCCTGGTCGCGGCCGGCGCTTTCGCCCTCGCCCACCGCTTCCGCCCGACCCCGCCCGGCGATGACGCCGTGTACGGGCCCCGGATCTGGGCCGTCCTCCGTGACGACCTGGACCTCCCCGGAGACGAGCCGCGCGAGAACTGGCTGCGCCTCCCGGCCTCCCTGGCAGCCCCGGACGCCCGGATCGTCATCCGCCTGCCCTGGACCTGGCGCGGGTCCGACATCGACCGCGAGAACCTGTCCGCCCTGGTCAACAGCCGTATCCCCGGGCAGTGGGTCGGCCGGGTCAGCCTGACCGGCGAGACCTTCACCGCCGTCTACACCCACAAGCCCGCCCCCAAGCCGCCGGCCCCCGTGCCCACGCCTCCCAAGGCCGTCGACATCGAGGAGCCGCGCGTCCAGGAGGCCCTGGCCAACCTCGCCCCGGAGGAATTCCTCCTCGGTGCAGACGAGAACAACGAGCTGGTTGTCCGCCGGATGGCAGGCGAAGTTTCGCACTGGGCCTACTCCGTCGGCTCCGGTGGTGGAAAGTCCACGACCCTCCAGTGGCTCGCAGTCCAGATGATTCTGAAGCGCGGAACCATCGTCGGAGTTGACCCGAAGCTCATCAGCCTTGCGCCCCTCGAAGGGGTGCCCGGCGTATTCCTCTACAAGGACCCCGAGAACGGCCGCGATATGCGCAACGTTCTTTACTGGGTGGCCGACGTCGTGATGGCTCGCTTTTACGAGATCGAGCAGGGCACCGCGAAGGAATTCGACCCGCTGTATGTGTTCCTGGAGGAATGCAACGAGCTTGCCGGAATCCTCCGGAACGTGTGGAACAAGATTCGCACTAAGAAGGGTGATGACAAGGACCCCGCCGCCGATCCGATTTGGGAAGAGGCCGTTGCCCGCATTCTCCGCTTCGGCCGCGCGGCGAATGTCCACCTGCTCGCAGTGTTCCAGGACTTCAAGGACAACGAATTCAGCGGCCAGTCCCTCCGTCCGCTTTTCCCGTTCAAGGTGCTCGGCAGTTATGACCCCCACCAGTGGGAGCGCATTACCGGACTGCCCAAGAGTGTTATGCCCCCGAGCGTGCGGAAGCCGGGCCGAATGGTCACCGTGACCGACGGAGTTCCTTTCTCCTACCAGACCCCCTATCTGTTCCTCGACGAGGAGAACGAGGACGGGGAAATGGACAGGCGCGGTGCCAGCGAAGAAGAGGCCAAGGTCCTCTACAACAAGCTCTACAAGGAGCTGCGCGAGCGCCACGGGTGGAGCGACCGCGGCCTCTACAGCGAGCCGCCGGCCAACAGCCCCCGGGGCGTCCCGCGGCTCCTCCAGGACCGCCTGGAGGGCCTGTCACGTGACACCGACCCCAACACGCCGAACGGGGGCTCTGAGGGGGGTCTGAGCGACGAAACCGCAGGTCGCGGTGTCACGCTCCCTGGCAGTGTGACACCCGGCGTGACACCCCAGCGTGACAGGCTGCGCCTGGTCCCCGGCCAGGGCGGCGCCGAGGGCTCAGAGGACCCCCTGGCGGCCCCCGTGCTCCTCAGCGTGGCCGAGATCGCCCGCGAGATGCAGGCCCGCGGCTACGACATCGAAGCGGGCCTGATCCGCACCCACAAGTCGCGCCGGGACAAGGGAATGAACAACGGATTCCCCACCGGTATCGGTGAGGGGCGCGACGAGAAGTTCACGCTGGCCCAGCTCATCACCTACTACGAGCAGCGCGGCATCGAGAAGCGCGAGGAAAGCGAGGCAGAGGCAGAGCAGGACGACGCTGTCTGACCTGCGGAAACACGGAAACGGCCCCCTCTACGGAGGGGGCTTTTCCATGCCCGGGGGTGCCGTAGAATCCCAGAAACTACACAGGCAATCGGTGTGATGCATTCCAGAAAAGAGGGGTTGCGGGCCCCTCGATTGGGGGTGTATAAACGTGTTCTGAGGGTCCGATAAGGGCCCAGAAAATCACCGGAGAATCACCCTGATTGATCGGTTCGGAGAATTCAAGAAAGGGGCAAAAATGGGGAAGATCGGAAATTCTGAGAATTCAGAAAATGGGCCGATGCGCGAAGCGCGAGGCTCTGGAATTCGAATTCTTGGCCGCGCCGATAAACGGCGAGAAACCCCCGGCTGAAAGTCGCGAAGCGGCTTTCATAAAGGCCGCAAGCGGCCTCGGATTCCGAATTCGAATTCGCTCCGCGAATTCATGG
>NZ_CP108051.1 GCF_041435115.1 Streptomyces sp. NBC_00289
CTTGGTGAGTTCGCCGGTGCATGCCCTCTGACCTCGTGTTCTTCGGCTGACGATTGCGGACGTGCGGCGTCTTCGACACGCATTCGGCAGAGGGGCGGACGACGCGTGTCTGCTGAAGCCACACGCCCAGGGTATCCGCCTGAACATGCTTGCTCTGATTGCCTACCGCTCGTACGACGGCGCAACGACCGTGTGGGCCTTCGTCGTTGCCATCCTCATCGTGCTGGTGGCGGGTTGGTACATCCGACGCCGAAGGTAAGTCCGACACCCGATTTAAGAGTTCGATCATGGGGCCGTGCGGCCTGCTCCGCGCCCGCGACGCTGAGGGTTGGTGGTGCCCCCCTGCGGCCGTTCCAGTCCGTTGCCGTCCAGGGGTGTTGATGTCATCCGCTGATGTCACGTCGCGGAGGGCCGGCGCGCTGCCAGTCGCCGCAGCCTGCGGCGGCGCTGTCCCGCTGTGCCCTGCTGAGCTCTCACGATGGCGACCGTCTGCGGATCACTGATCAGGTCGTAGTCGTACATCAAAAGCGCGTCGTCGTCCTCGGCGAGCAGGCATCGCAACGTGTCGATGTGACGCTCAGGGCTAGTGAGTAACCGCTTCGACTCCAGCCAGGCGGCCAGACCACCATCGTCTTCCAGCACGGAACCACCGTAGTCAGCCGGCCCGGCATCGTCGCCCCAGTTCTCCGGGTGCAGACATAACGCGTCCAGGGTGGCAGATCATCGCCGGGGGCCCAGGCCAGAGCGGGGTGGGAGGGGGACCCCTGCGCGTCGTCTGTCGGCGTCGGTCGGCCTCGGACGGCCCAGGGACGGCCCAGGACTCAGTCGGCCTCGACCGGCCGTGCCCAGGCAGCGGTGCCACCGTCCGTCACTCCATCTGCACGGGAGCAACCGGGAGCTGTTCCCTGTAGGGCCAGGTGAAAGTGCGATCGGGCTCGAGGTGCGCGTCCCCCCAGTGGATGGCATGGATGCCGTTCTCGGCGTCGGCCGTGAAGAACACACAGACCAGCCTGGTGGAAGCTCCCAGCTCCTCGAACACTTCGTGCAGCCCCAGGTACTCCTCGGTCGCCAGGTCCTCATCGACATCGAACAGGCCTTCCGGAGGCTGCGGCCCGTGCGCCCTGAACAGCCGATGCCGAGTAGGCGATGCGTTGGCCGGCAACCGGGCTCGATCCAGGGGCTTCGGCCTGTCCGCGTACCGGAAGGGGAAGAGTGCGTGATCATTGATCACCGCATACTCGTACCCCCGCACGTCGCGCACGGCTTCCCCCAGCTCTCGCGCCGTCTCCGCCAGGTTCTCGCGCACCACCCCAGCGAGGGCGACACCGTACGGACTCCGCTTCTTCAGTCCCGCGGCGAGGTGCGCGGCGTGAGCCTTCCCGTGCGCCTTGGCCAGTTGCACCGGGACCGCAGCGGCAAGTGCGCCAGCGTGCCGCCCAAACCGCTCGATGGCCCAGGCCGACGGCCCTACCGGATAGCCACCCAACACCGACATGCAGTGCTCCCCTCCCCCAGGTCCGGCCCACTGAACTGTGTGACACGTACACGAAGGGCGCACAAGGGGGCGATCTGGCCAGGGCGTCCAACGCACGCTCGTCTCTCAGACCATCCACAACTGATCACCGGCGGCCGTGACCTGCGGCTGCGCTATGGATCAACGCCCTGACCTGCTGCTGAGCTGTCGGTAGCTGTCGACGTTGGTCAACGTTGAGCGCCCTTCCGCGGCCCGAGGGCGGCCCGGGAGGGCGCTCGTGCGTGAGTGTCCGCCGTCGCTTCTCGTCCTGCTCACAGTGCGTTGCCGTCCTGCGTAGTCAATCATTCGTTGACGAGCTTGCAATCCTTGGCCGAGACGTTCGGGGCCCTCACCTGTGACGTTGCGGGCTGAGGGGGCCTTATAGGCTCGGATAACATTTTCCTGTGCTGCGGCCCCTTCTTTTGCGAGTGCCACTATTGCTTAGTCGGTAGCGGTGTTCCGTGAAGGAAAAGGGGTGGAACTGCTAATGCGAAACTCTCGATACGGGAAAATGATGGCCCTCGCGCGCGTTCTGGATGTGAGGATGTTCGTTCAAATCGGGTTACTCATCGCTTGTTCGCAATTCGTCAGTCCAGAGCAGATGACGGCTGTGTCAGGGATGCTCCTGTTGATCCAACAAGCCTCCGTTCGCGGAGGGGGCGCGGGCGCGTCTAGTTCTCGTCCTCAGGATCCTGCGCTACTTCCTCCGGAAGGTCTGCATCAAACGCAATCCAGCGGAATGCCAGGTTCAGGTTCATGAGGTGGTTCTCATGCCTGTCCTGGGCATCTGCGACGTACCCGAAGCGCGCCTGACGGCGGCGATTCATATGATTCTGCTCGGCTTCTCCCTTGCCTCCGGCGAGGCGAATGAAGCGCTGCTCTGCGGATTGCCTGCTTCGCATGGCCATGGCATCGGCTATCTCGCGAAACGTGATCCCTCGACGTCGAGCCTCTCGGAGCAGCCGCTCCTCTGAAGCCTCCACGAGTACCTGCATTTCAGCCACTAGAGTCAGAGCGTCTAGCATGTCCTGATCTGTTCTGCGCGTTCCGCGGGACGGATGCGACATGATGGAGATGAATGCGGCGACGTCGATCATAAAGTGCCGCGCCTCTTGGAATTTCTTTTCGTGTCGCTTGGAGAGTCGAATGCAGGCGCGCACTGCTTTATGAGGTAGCCAGGTATGCCGGTCCATTCTTTTCTGATCGCGAGGAGCCATAAGGCAACTCTAGATCCGTTGGGTGGGGCGGGAGTCTGGTTCCGAGAAGGTCGGTGGAACGGCTTTGGGCTGGAGCTGCTTTGGGGCGAGTGATCATGGCCCCGTAAGCTTCCGGCGCGTCGGGCAGTCTGTGGACCTGCCCGTTAAAGCACGACGTTGGGGCCATGATCTTAGAGGCTCGCCCCAAAGTGGCTGCCTAAAGCCGTGGAGCCGACCGCCCCAGCCACAGAGGGTGTCTCCCACTTCATGCCCGCAGCTCGCCAGCGCGCCGCCGGGCGCGGCCAGCCGGGGCGCAGACAGGAGGCAGGCCGCGCCGCAGAGGCGGCGCGCGCCCGCGCCGTGCGCGGGCCTTGATGAAGTAGGGAAAGTTCTACCGCGCTGCGATCAGGCTCTTGCCGTCATGGCTCCGCACGTGAGGCCCGTTGCCGTCCAAGGCGTCCAGGAGCCGGATGGCGAAGACCTCGGCCATGCGTTCGCTGACCTCTTCGGGCGTGAGCCAGTCGACCTCGGTTGATTCGCTGGAGGTGCGCTCTGTGCCGCCTGAAGGCTTGCAGCGGAAGACAAGGGCGACGATGCCCCGGGTGGTGTTCTTGTAGACCCCGGTGAGCTGGTCCACCTCGACGTGGATGCCCGTCTCTTCCAAGACTTCGCGGGCGACGCCGGCCTCGGGGGTCTCGTTGAGTTCGAGTACGCCGCCGGGAAGTTCCCAAGTGCCGTTGTCCGCGCGGCGGATCGCCAGGAGTCGGCCGTCCTCGCCGATGACCACTCCGGCCACGGACACGGAGTGGAGCGGCGTTGACTCGCCTTCCTGGGCACTGTTACTCATGTGCAGGAGCATAGGAGGAAGAGAAGGACTATGGGAACAGCAGTAGGAGGTGAGCGGTCCGTACCTCGCTACGTACAGATCGCAGACGAGATCGTGCAGCAGATCCGGGCCGGTGTCATCAAGCCCGGCGACATGGTGCCCAGTGAGTCCGAGCTGGTGGACCGCTACGGCGTATCAGGCGGCACGATCCGTAAGGCCATGGTCGAGGTGCGTGCGAGCGGGCTGGTCGAGACACGGCACGGCAAGGGCTCGATCGTGAAGGATCGGCCGCCCGTGCGCCATCGGTCCTCCGACCGCTTCCGGCGTTCACTTCGGCAGGGTGGCAAAGCTGCCTATCTCGCCGAGTCTGCGCAGTCCGGCGCCACGGCCAAGGTGAGCGTCCTCTACATCGGCCCAATGGAGGCCCCGGAGGATGCTGCGGAGCGCTTGGGCGTCCCCGCCGGCACTCAGGTGCTCGCCCGGCGACGCCTCTACTTCCGTAACGGCACGCCCGTCGAGACGGCGACGTCGTACCTCCCGTGGGACGTCGTGAAGGACATCCCTGAGCTGTTCGCCGAGAACCCCGGCGGTGGCGGCATCTACGCCCGACTCGAAGACCACGGGCACGAGTTCGAGGAGTTCGTCGAGACCCTGCAAGGGCGGCCGGCCTCCAAGGCGGAGTCCTCGGAGCTGGCTCTCAGCCCCGGCGCCCCCGTCATCCACCTGATCCGTGAAGCACGTACGACCGAGGGACGCGTGGTCGAGGTCTGTGACACGCTCATGGCCGCTGACCAGTTCGTTTTCGAGTACCGGATCCCCGCCCTCGACTGACGCATCCTCAACTCCCCTCAGCCCGTCGCGACTTCTTCTTCGCGGCGGGTTGACTCATGTACAGGAGTCATGCACTCTTCTTCATGTCACTCATGTACATAAGTGACGGAGTCCAGCCTCTATAGAGGAGTGAATCGCTGTGCGTCAGATTCCCGTAGACACGTCCGCCGCGACCGTGATGGTCGCCAAGGCTCCGCAGCCCAAGGTCAAGGACCGCCGTACCGGTGAGATCGCCCTCGACAAGGACGGCGTCACGCTGATGACGGTGGAGGTCATGTTCTCCACGCCGGATGAGGTGGAGATCCTCAAGCTCACCGTTCCGCAGCCGGGCGTCTCCGAGGACCTGGCGATGGGGACTCCGGTCGCGCTGACCGGTCTGGTCGCCTCGGCGTGGGAGAACGAGTTCAACGGCCAGAAGCGCCACGGGATCGCCTTCCGGGCGGTCGCCGTGACCTCGCTTGTCGCCGCTGCCTCGAAGCCGAAGGCTGCCTGATCATGACCTGGTTCATGGTCGCGCTGGTGCTGGTCGTCGCTGCTGCGGGTCTTCTGCGGTGGCGGCGCCCCGCCTGGTACTGGCTGACCTTCGGCGTCACCCTCGCCGGGCTGCGGGTCCTGGTCCGCTACTCCTCCGTCATGGACGCCTGCGGGCTGACGGTCCCGCCCTCCCGCTGGCGCCTGGCTCTCGCCCGGATAGGCAACCGGCCGGCGCCCGGCCCCCGGGCCCCCCGCATCCTGCGGCTGCGCCCCACCCGCACGGGCCTGGTCCTGCGGCTCAAGCTCCGACCCGGTCAGGACGCCTTCGACGTCGCGGCGGCCTCCGACCGGCTGCGCCACTCCTTCGGCCTGTACGGCGTCACCTCGCGTGAACTGCGCTCCGGTGTGGTCGAGGTGAGGATGACCGGCTACGACGTCCTCAAGCGGGTCCAGATGCCTGCCAGGACCGACACCCGCCCGATGCGGGTCCCGGTCGCCCTGCGGGAGGACGGCTCGGTCCACTACCGCGACTACCGGACGGTCCCGCACGGGCTGACCCTTGGCGCCACGGAGTCGGGGAAGTCCGTCTTCCAGCGCAACCTGGTCGTCGGGCTGGCCCCGCTGGATGTCGCGCTGGTGGGCATCGACTGCAAGCAGGGCGTCGAGCTGTTCCCGCTGGCCCGCCGCTTCTCCGCGCTCGCCGACAACCCGGACACCGCCGTCGACCTCCTGGAGGCCCTCGTCACGCACATGGAGGGCGTCTACCAGATGATCCGGGCCGAGCAGCGGATCACGGTGGACGTGCCGGACGCGGAGATCGCCGCCGACATTTGGGACCTGCCCGACCACCTGCGCCCGGTCCCGGTCGTGGTCCTGGTCGATGAGGTCGCCGAACTCGCCCTGTTCGCCACCAAGGAGGAGGAGAAGCGGCGCGACCGCATCATCACCGCCCTGGTCCGCCTCGCCCAGCTCGGCCGGGCCGCCGGCATCTACCTCGAAATCTGCGGGCAGCGCTTCGGCTCCGAACTCGGCAAGGGCATCACCATGCTCCGCGCCCAGCTCACGGGCCGTACCGCGCATCGCGTCAACGACGAATCCTCCGCCAACATGGCCTTCGGCGACATCTCCCCGGACGCCGTCCTCGCCGCCATCCAAATCCCGACGGACACCCCCGGCATCGCCGTGACCGGTGACTCCTCCGGTGGCTGGGCCCGTATCCGTGCCCCGCACACCTCGCTGCGCGAGGCCGTGAATATCTGCAACAAGCATGCGGAGCGCACCCCGGACCTGCCCGCCCTGGCGGCCTTCCGGCCCGCGCTCGCCCCGCTGGCTCCGGCCCGGGTGCCGCTGTCCAAGACAGCCCCCGCCACCGCCTGACCCTTCCCCGCACCCCCGGTCGGCGTGACCGCCTTCGCGCCAGGTCCCTACCCCCGCCATGTCTGCAGAAGGGAGGAAGCCCCGTCATGTGCCCGCACTGCGAGGACTTCGCCCGCACCGTCCTGATGCTCGGTCAGCTCGCTCTCTACGGTGACACCGCCGGAGCCGACGCCTACTTCATCGAGATCGTCGGTACGTCTCTGGCCGCGTCCCTGCCGGAGCCGCCGCCGGGGACGTTCCCGCCCGGCTACGACCCCAGCGACGGCCCGCCCTACCCGGGTGAGGGGTTCTGATGGCCCGCCCCGCCCTGCGCGTGGACGCGGTGTTGGTCCAGGCCGTCATTGCCGGGGCCCTGTCCTTCGCCCACCTCCACGATCTGGCCGCCGCTGCCGGACAGGACGGCTGGAAAGCCTGGGCCTACCCCGTGTCCGTGGATCTGCTCCTGGTCGCCTCCTGGCGGCGGCTGCGGAGCGATGGCCCGTCCCGGCTGGCCTGGTGCTGGTTCCTGATTGCCTTGGTGGCCTCGCTCGGCGCCAACGTCGCCACCGCCGGACTCCTCGACCTCCACCACGTCCCGGCCTGGCTGAGCATCCTCGTCGCCGCCTGGCCCGCGCTGGCCTTCATGGGCGGCACTCTCCTCGCCCACTCCACCACCGACCACCCGGCGGCAGAAGTGCCTGCCACCACCGCCGCACCCGTACCGGTCACCGCGCATGAGCCGGAAGCCATCCCGGATGCGCTGACCGAGGCCGGAGACCTCGCCGCGCTCCCGGCCGCCGAACCTGTCACGACGCCACAACCCGCCCCGGCTACACCCGCTACTCCTGTTCCGCCGGTCCCGGCCGCGCTGGTCGATCACGCCCGCAAGGTCGCCGCCGACCACCAGACCCGTACCGGGAGCCGGATCGACGCCGACACCCTGCGCGCCCGCCTCGGCGTCCCGCCGCAGCTGGCCGACGCCATCGCCGCCCAGCTCGCCTGAAACCGGAAGGAAGCAAGACCCATGACACGTGACCCCGCTGACCTGACCGTCTCCGACTACCTCGACGGTGCCCGCGAAATGGTCGCTGCCGACCGGCCCTACCTCGCGTATCTGCTCGCCGAGGAAGCCGCCCAGCGCACCGCCGACCCGGCCACCGCCGCCGGCATTCGCGCCAGCTTCCCCGACCCGGTGACCACCCGAACGGAGCGCGACTGACATGCCTGCCCGCGACCACTTCCACTCCGTCATGCGGATCGGCCCGGTACAGATCGGCACCCACCGCGACCGCCACGGCCACACCAAGCACGCCGCCGTGTGCACCAACGACCGCTGCGGCTGGTCGGCCGACTACACCAGCCAGAGCGCCGCTCAGCTCGCCGCCCGCACCCACCGCTGCCGCGTCCGCTAGGAGACACCGCCATGCAGGTCCCGCTCTGGTTCGCCCTCGCCGTCGTCGGCTACCTCGGCTGCAAGCTCATCCGCCCGCCGCTCTGGCTGGTCCTGGTCCTGCTCCTGGGCGGCTACCTCATCGCCGACAGCCTCCTCGCCCCGGTCATCGACACCGCCGTCAAGTAACCGCCTGTGAAGGGAGATCCGCCATGCTCCGCCCGAAGATCCCCGCCAACCCGACGCCGACCGGCGCCGTCGTCCCGCTGCCGACTACACCGACCGCCGTCGACCACCACCAGCCGACCGCCGCCCCGATGGAAGTGCCGGCGTCTTCCCGGCCCACCGTGCAGCTCACCCCGGGCTCGGTGCTCGCCCTGGTCGGTGGCGGCACGGCTGTGGTCCTGGTCGTCGGCACTGTCCTGGTCTCCATGCTCCTGGCGGTCGCCGTCACCGCCGCCTCGATCGCCGTCTGCGCCCTGGTCATCCGCTCGCTCATCACCTCCCAGCACCGCCGCTGAACGGCCCCGGGGCGACGCACAAGCCGCCAAGCACGCCGCCGCTCCCGGGACCGCTCGCGTCAGCCAACCGCCATCGCCAAAGGGAGAAACGCCATGGATCCGCAGACAGCCGCGAGCATCGTGCCGTTACTGGGCTGGGCCGTGCACGGCGGCATCCTCGCCCGCCGCCTCGCCACCGCCCGCCGCGACCCGCTCACCGGCCTGCACACCCGCGCCGGATGGACCGCCCGCGCCGAACGCCTCATCCGCCGGCACCCCACCGCCGCCGTCCTCCTGGTCGACCTCGACCACTTCAAAACCCTGAACGACACCCACGGGCACGCCGCCGGAGACGCCGCCCTCGTCGCCACCGCCGACCGGCTGCGCACCTGGTGCGGACACAACGGCACCGCCGGACGCCTGGGCGGGGATGAGTTCGTGGCCGTGCTCCGGGACCTGGCCGCCGCCGATCTCGAGGCGCTCACCGATTCGCTGCACCGGCCGCTGTCCTACGACGGACTCGCTCTGCCGCTGGCCGCCTCGGTCGGGGCCTGCCTGCTCGCCGATCTGCCGGCGCCTTGCCTGGCGGATGCGCTCGCCGCCGCCGACGCCGCCATGTATGCGGCGAAAGGCCGTGGCCGCCGGGGCTCCCGCACCGCTCTTTGACCGGACACCGGGTGGCGCACAAGCCGCCAAGCACGCCGCCACCCGGGCCGTTCCCTCCAACCGCAATCGAAAGGAACCACCATCATGGCCCACCACACCCCGCCCCCGCCGAGGATCTGCCCGGCCTGCGACGGCTTCGCCTGCGTCGCCATCACCCTCGGCGGCCGTAACGCCAGCGGCCACCTGCACACCATCACCGCGCACTGCCCCGCCTGCCACGGCACCGGCACCACCAACCGCCCCACCCGCACCCGGGAGGGCGCCCGTGCCTGACCAGCTGCTCGACCCGGTCACCCTCGGCGACCTGCTGAGGGTGGCCTCGGCCGACGACTACGACCGCTGGCACGAACAGATCCGCCGCACCGGCGGCTGCTCCGACCCCATCCACCTCACCGGCTGGACCCTCACCAAGGACAAGACAACCGGCGAGACCCTGCACCACTACTCCACCGACAGCGAGCCGGGCGGACGCCTCCGCCTCGCCTGCGGCAACCGGCGGGCCTCACGCTGCCTCTCCTGCGCCTGGACGTACGCGGGCGACACCTACCACCTCATCCGCGCCGGCCTCGCCGGAGACGACCGCCGCGACATCCCCTCCACCGTCCGCGACCACCCCCGCGTCTTCGCCACCCTCACCGCCCCCTCCTTCGGCCCCGTCCACAACCGCCCCGACCGTGGCATCTGCCGTTGCGGCACCCGCCACGCCACCGACGATCCCGGCCTCGGCACCGCCCTCGACCCGGCCACCTACGACTACGCGGGCGCCATCCTGTTCAACAACCACGCGGGCAACCTGTGGCAGCGCTTCACCAACCGCCTCCGCCGGGAAATCGCCGCCCGCGCCGGCATCTCCCAACGCGAGTTGAAGGAGCGCGCCCGGCTCTCCTACGGCAAGGTCGCCGAGTTCCAAAAACGCGGCGCCCTCCACTTCCACGCCGTCATCCGCCTCGACGGGCCCGACGGCCCGGACACGCCGCCCCCTGCCTGGGCCACCGTCCAGCTGCTTACCGACGCCATTCAGGCCGCCGCCGCCCACTCCTACACCTCGGTGTCGGTCCCGGCCGCCGCCGACCAACCTGCCCGTACCTTCCGCTGGGGCACCCAGCTAGACGTCCGGCCCATCAAGGCATTCGGGGACGGCTCCGACATCACCGAACAGGCCGTCGCCTCCTACGTCGCCAAGTACGCCACCAAAGCCGCCGAGAACACCGGCACCCTCGACCGCCGCATCGGCGAACTCTGCGAACTCGACCGCCACCAGGTCCCCGACCACACGCGCCGCCTGATCGAAGCCTGCAAGCAGCTCGATCCGCTCTACCCCGACCGGCGCCTGTGGGCCTGGGCGCACATGCTCGGCTTCCGCGGTCACTTCTCCTCCAAGTCCCGCCGCTACTCCACCACCCTCGGCGAACTCCGCCAGGCCCGCGCTGACTACCGCGCCGCCCAGGAACACGCCGCCCTCGGCCTGGACGACGTCGAGCCGGACACCGTTCTCGTCCTCGCCGACTGGCAGTACGCCGGCCACGGCCATACCCCCGGCGAATCCGCCCTCGCCGCCACCATCGCCCGCGCCCTCCAGCACAACCGCGAAACCGCCCGCGAAGCCTTGACAGAGCTGGAAGGAGCCATGCCGTGACGACGCCCGTTGTCAGGTCGCGAGACGAAAAGCTCACCCTTGCCGAAGTCTGCACGGAGCTGAAGATTTCCCGGTCCACCTTCTACGACTGGCGGGCGAAGCGACGTGCCCCGCGCTGCATCAAGCTCCCGAACGGCGACCTGAGGATCCGGCGGAGCGATCTCGACCACTGGCTCGACGACCGTGAGGACGCCGCCTGATGGAGACCACGTACGACGTCAAGATCTACAAGATCCTCACGTACAAGGGCGCCCGGAAGACCACGCACACAGTGCGCTGGGTGGTTGCTGGCAAGCGCTGGCGTGAGCCCTTCCGCACCGCTGCGCTGGCCGAGGGATTCCGCTCCGAACTCATACAGGCGACGGGCAAGGGGGAGGCGTTCGTCGTTGCCACCGGCCTGCCGGTCTCTCATCGCTCCAAGTCGGCCGCCACGAGCTGGTACAAGTTCGCCGTTGAGTACATGGACTTCCGCTGGCCTCAACTCGGCGCGAACAGCCGCAAGAACACCGCGAAGGCCCTCACGGCGACCACCATCGCACTGCTGCGTGTCCAGCCCACTCAGTTCGACCCTGTCGCCGTGCGGACCGCGGTGCGTGAATGGGCGTTCAACGCCAACCGGCGAGCAGAAGCGCCCCGGGACGTGGTGACCATTCTCAGGTGGGTCGAACGGAACTCCCTTCCAGTCTCGGCCTGGGAGGACCCGGAGAAGGCCGACGAGATCCTGCGAGCCATCGACACGCGCCTCGACGGCAAGCAGGCGGCTGCCTGGTCCAGGAAGCGCCACCGCCGGATCCTCAACGTCGTCATGAAGCACGCGATCCGCCGGCGCGTCCTGCGGACCAACCCCCTGCCCAAGGGGAAGGAGTCGACGGCTGTCACCAAGACCAGTAACGCCGTGGACAAGCGGTCCTTGATGAACGCGGATCAGGCGGCCGCACTCCTCGACTGGATCCGGCGCCGGCCCCGTGGAGGGAAGCGACTGCACGCGTTCTTCGCCACGCTGTACTACTGCGGTCTGCGCCCGGAGGAAGCCGTAGCCATGCGAGTGGAAGACGTGACGCTTCCCGGCTCTGAGGACGGGGATCAGTGGTGCGAGCTGCTGATCCACACGGCGACCCCGGAGGTCGGCAAGCAGTGGACCGACACCGGCGAGATCCACGAGACGCGCGACCTGAAGGGCCGCGCCGAGGGCGAGACGCGCACCGCGCCGGGACATCCCGCTCTGACGCGAATTCTGCGGCAGCACATCGAGGACGAACAGCTCAAGCCGGGGGAACTCCTGTTCCAGGGTGAAACGGGCGGCATCCTCGCGGGTTCGGTCATCCGCCGGGCCTGGCGCAGTGCGCGCAAGGCCGTCCTGCCCCCGCACGTCTTCGAGTCGCCCACGGGCAAGCGGGTGTACGACAACCGGCACACGCGCCTCACGAAGTGGCTCAACGACGGGATCCCGCCCGCCCAGGTCGCAGAGTGGGCCGGGAACAGCGTCCCTGTGCTGCTGGCCACCTACGCCCGATGCGTCGAGGGGCAGCTCCCCGACCTGAAGAAGCGGCTCGAAGCCGCCGGAGATCTTCCAGAGGGTCCTGACCCTCTCGGCTGAGAACTTCGACACGTATTCGACACAGCCACCCGCGAAAACCCGGTGACAGCCGGACAGCCCCGGAGCCCACCCTTGATCATCGAGGGGGCGCCCGGGGCTTCGTCGTGCCGAGCGATACACGCTCTGAACAGCAAAAACGCCCTCCCAAAGGGAGGGCGGAGACT